>CALFYN010000993.1 GCA_937952345.1 uncultured Acidobacteriota bacterium | reverse complement strand
GCCGCAAAGCCGACTTCGACCCTCGCATCGACACCATCGTCCGCAAAGAGATGGGCAGGCTTCGCGCCAAACTCGATGATTTCTACAAGAAAAACGGGCAGGCCGGGCCACTCCGCATCGTTCTGGAAAGAGGCAGCTACGAACCCGCGTTCGTCTTCCCCACTGACCCCGTCGCGCAGAGCACGACACCCTCCCGCATCCTCGTCCTTCCCTTCACGCAGTCCGGACGCGCCACTCACCTTCCGTTCACTGAAGACTTAGTCGACCTCCTCATCGCCACCCCCGGCGTTCAGGTCGCTCCGCAACTGCTTGCCGAACACTGCCGCCAGCAAGGCGTGTTTCCCCTCGACCCGCTCCGCAAAGCCGGCATCGATTGGTTGATCGAAGGTACACTCCACCAACGCAATGGCGAACCCACCGCCTCCGTCCGGCTGATTGATACCTCACACGGCTTCGCCATCGCCTCCTGGCGTTTGCATGGAGCCGATCTCCCCCAACGAACCATTGCCTCCGTCATGGCTACCATCCATCGCCACCGGAAGACCCCGCGGCACTGAACGCCCGCTTCAACTCTCCGCTGCTCACGTCCCGAATTTCTTCCCAGCACATCGGCCCGCGTCCGAACTGCAGCGCTGCGCCAATCGGATAGTTGTACTCCCATGGATTCCCCGGCACACCGGCTGCCCGCAGTGCCGCCAGATCCACCGCCATCTCATCGGTGCCCGCCACCACAACCCCCACATCACGCACCTCGAAGTACGCATCCGGACCCCCGCCCAATCCGATCTTCGCCATACCCTGCACCACCAAATCGGCCTGATAGGGCAAGTGCGACAGCAACCCGATGCGCTGCCCCATGCTCGCATCGCGCATCGCCAGCGGAATGAGATCGCGCATCCGCCACATCGTCAGCAAAAACGCCCGCGTCCCGTCACCCACACCCTGTACCAGCGCGGCGCGAAAGCCCGGCGAGGCCCGCTCGGCCCGCTCCACCAACTCCGCCGTGGCCCGCCGCATCCGCGCCATGATGTCCATATCCGGAATGCCCGTGGCCTTCGCCTCGCGCAGTTCTTTGTCCAAAGCCAGCGCGCCCTCGGCCCAAATCGCGCGCCCGGCCGCGAACTCCATCAGCCGGCTCCAACTCTGAAGACTCTTTTCTCCCGCCGCGCGGCAGTCCATGTCCTCGCAATCGGATAGCAGCCGCGAGAAGTCCATCACTCCGGCACGTGCGCTCAGCAGTCCCGTGAAACTGGCCGAGTGCATCACCGCCAGCAACACATCCAGCGGGCTCTGGCCGCGTTCGCGCATCCCCACGTCGCCGGGACGGCACCCCAGCGCATGCAATCCGATCAGCCCCTTCAATGCCCCCGTCCATCCGGCAAACAAGTGGTTCGACGCGCTCCGAGAAACATGCACCCGGTAGTCCGCCGCCGCCCACGGCTCGGCCACATGGAATCGGCTCGATCCATGCACCGCACGCCCCAACGGCCCTAAATCGGGCGTCACCGTGCGGAACCCCGTCACGTCATAGTCGACGCACACCACCCACGGCGATGCAGCCGCTTCTGCTTCCCCCAACTCTTCCAGCGTGGTCAGTCGATCTTCGAGCGAACCCACGTACACCGGCGGCTGCATTTGTTCGAGCGCATGCAACCGGTCCAGGCTGGCCTGCGCCCTCTTCCGGCTCCCCTCCGGCATTGCCGCATGTGCCGCGAACTCCAGACCTGCCTTCAAAGCCGCGTGATAGTTGCCCGTATCGCGCATCACGTCCAGCGAGGTCCGTCCCACCGGTGCGTTCTCGATGCCATTGGAATCGCCCACCGTGATCTGTACGGCAATCTTCTTCTCCGCGAAGCGCTTCAGCAGTTCCCGAATCACCGCGTAGAGCACCGCCGGATCCGTCACCGATGGCGGTCCTTCCGTGCCCAGATTCAACTCGATTTTCACCGCCACGCGAACCACCGGCGCAGCAGTCTCGACATGATCCACAAACAGCTTGCCCGCCGCCGAGAGGTCGTCGAGCAATCCCTTCACCGCGCGGCGATGCGCCGCATCTCGTCCCGCCACCGGCCGGTTGGGCAGCATTCGATTCGTACCCCGGATCTCTTCCGGCAGCGCCAACCGGCGCATGGCCACCACCGATTCGTAGCGCGACTCCCGATCGAACGTGTCCAGATCGATGGCTGCCGTTCGGTCGTGTGCCGTCCACACCGGCCGCGTGAGTTGCTTCGCCAGTTGCGCCCGCAACCGCTGCAAGAGATCCCGTTGCCGTGCTCCACTGCCCAGCAGCGAAAGTTGCGCCCGCAGCAGATGCACTTTGTCCACCGCGATCGCCGCCGATGCCGATGCCAGCAGGTCCAGCGCGATATGCCCGATCACTGGCTCCGCGTCCACGGCGTGCAACAGATGCCGTAGCAGTCCTCCCCGGAAGTGTTCGTCGGAACTGCCGGCCAGCGTCTGGAAGTGGATCTCCGCCGCTTCGCGAAAGACACGAAACCTCTCGCTGGTGCAGGCCAGCGGGGCGTCGCCCGGAACTCCCTTGCGCGCCGCCCACTGCGCATAGATCTGCGTCACCGCCTCCATCTTGCGCAGAATCGTATCCCACTCCAGGTGGGTCACTTCCCGATCGGCGAACGCCGCGCGCCGCACTTCGTCCAGCTTATCGGACAGCACGGTCAATTCACGGTCTCCGCCAAACGCTTCGCTCTTGGCGTTCAGGAATCGTTCCCACCAGTCGAATAAGAGCGCTCTGGGGTCTTGCTCGCTGGGCACGGTCACTCTCCTTGCTCCCTAAACGGGAGCGCGTCTAGTTGCCGGTTCGGGCCTTGGCGATGCGATCCGACAGCGTGCGTACGTGCGAATCGTCCATCGGTGTACCCAATAATTCCAACTCCAGCTTCGAGCCGCTGAACGGTTCGATCTCTACCTTGTACGGATTCGGCCGTTTGAACTTCTTGATGTCCTTGTACTCCCAGCGCCGCGAGGCCGAGGCGTCGTCCACCGCCTCATAAATCAACTGCGTTGGAGTGGCCATCAGCTTGCCCCGCGATCCGCCGAAGAGCTTGTTCTGCTTGGCGTCGAAGTTCATGTCCACGCCCGCGGCCGGTTCGCCCTCCGCCGCCTTCGGTCCTTCCCGCAGCCATCGCGTCACCGCCGCCACGTCGGTGTCCGGCGTCATGCGGAATGCGATCCGGGCCACGTCTCCCGACCTGTCTCGCACGGGGCTGGACAGTTGCAAAACCAACATGCCCTTGTCCTCACTGAAATCGCGTACCTTGTCCCGGCTGAACGTGAACGACGATGCCGGGCGCTCATCGTCGACAAAGGTGAGCATCTGCGGATGCAACACCAGTTTCCCAGGCACCGCGCCGAAGGAAACCGAAAGCTCGGCGCGATAGACCTCCACTCCCGATTGCCCTGCCATTGCTGCGCAGAACAACAGCGAAAACACGAATCCTCGAACGTGCGGCATGGCGAAATCCCTCCTCGGTTAAGATGGCCTTTCTTCGAGGATAGCGAACCCTACGGGATGAGGGTAGCCAGCCGTTGCCGTGCCTCGGTGAAGTCGGGCTGCAGGCGGATGGCCTCGCGTAATGCCGCCACCGCCTCCTGCTTGCGCCCCAGCGTGCCATAGGTTACTCCCAGATTCAGCCACGTCAGCGAATGATCCGGATTGGCCGCCTTCGCACGCTCGAAAGTCGCCAGCGCCTTCTCATGATCTCCATTCATGCCATGCGCCACGCCGAGCGTATTGAGCGCACTCGAATGACTCGGGTCGAGGCGCAACGTCCGCTCCGCCTCGGCGATTGCCTCCTTGCCTTGGCCGAGCCGCAGCAGCGTATTCGCCAGCGCCGCCCGCGTTGCCGTGTCCTTCGGGTCGCGCTTCAGCCGCCGGCGATAGAGCGCAGCAGCCTCTTCATTGGGCGCGCGGACGTTCGCCATGGCCAACGTGTCCGCGTCAGCCTTGGTATAAAACGAAACCACGCGCCCTGGATACGGAGCATGATCGGCATGAGGAGCCGCGGGCTTGGTCTGAATCCAGTGGTCCGTCATCGTGACGTGGATCGCATCGTTGGTGGGCTTCTTCTGCATGTGGCAGCCCGCGCAATCCTGGCTCACCTGCTGTGTATGCTTCGGCGAGGCGTGGCAATCGAGGCACGCATTGCGAGCCTTCGCCGTGTGCGGGTCATGGCACGTCGTACACGTCAGCTTGCCTTTCGATGCTTTGAAGCAAGCCGATTGCAGCATGCGGTAGCCGGCGTGGTTCACTTCCAGCCGAGGCTCTGGCGAATCGGCGCGGTCGAAGTAGAGCTTGTATGCCTGTAGCGGCTCCCCCGGCTGATAAGAGAACACATCGCGCCCCGGCTGGCGATAGGAATCGGCGATGCCTTGCGACACGGTCTCCAGATGGCATTGCAGGCACACCTCCAGGCGCCGCTCATTCGATAGCTTCGCCGGGTTGAGAATCGTTCCCCGTCCCGGCTTGGCGAGGTGCGCCGCGGTGGACCCGTGGCAACGGGAGCAGTCAATACTGCGCGGTGTGAGCCGAGCCTCGGGCGTAGCCGGATACGCCGCATGGCAGAACAAACAGGCATCGGAGATCTCGCGCCGCATGTCCATGTGCGACGCCGATTCATAGCCCGGCGACATCGCCCACCCGTTCAACTTGCGATACCACGACAGCGGAAGCTCCAGCAGCCGCCCTTGCTCCGTGCGGTTCACATACGTGACAGCATGATTGCCGGACCCGATGCC
>CALFYN010000992.1 GCA_937952345.1 uncultured Acidobacteriota bacterium | reverse complement strand
CACGAAAGCTTCGCTTTGCTTGCCGGGATCCAGAACCACCAGGTTGGCCGCGTGTCTGCGCCCGGCAATCGCCTGCGCCGCCGTGAGCCGGACGATTTCCGGATGATTATTGTGCTCGGACAAATGGCCCAGCCTGAGCGTGGCCACGGAGGAATCCAAATGTTCCAGGATGAACTGCGAGACCACGTCATTCGACAGGTGCCCGCGGCGGCTCATGACCCGTTGCTTCACGCTCCAGGGGTATGGGCCCACCTTGAGCATGTCGAGATCGTGATTCGACTCCAGCAGCAGGCAATGCGTCCCCCTGAGGTGAAAATGAATGGAATCGGGCAGATAGCCAAGATCCGTGGCAATACCGATCTTCACCCCTTGGGCCTTGATGGCGAATCCCACCGGGTCGATGGCGTCGTGCGGAATGGAAAAACTCTGCACGTCAATGTCGCCGATGGTGAACGCGGTGCCGGCTTGAAAGGCCTCGAGCCGTGGTGTGTAACCGTCCCAATCGATGGCCTGCGCGGTTAATCGCGAAACGTAGATCGGAATGTTCAGCTTGCGGGCGATGCGGATCATTCCGTTGACATGGTCGGAATGCTCGTGGGTGACGAGGATGGCATCGAGCTTTTCGGGATCTTCATCGATGTTAGCGATGCGGCGGAAGGTCTCCCTCCGGCTGAGTCCGGCATCGACGAGAATACGAGTTTTCCCCGTGGACACGTAGGTGGAATTGCCGGAACTGCTGCTCGCTAAGGCGCAGACTTTGACGATGGCGAATTCCTCCTCTCCGTGACTCTACCATATAACCACAATTCCTTGTGGTTGTGTTGTAAGTTGTGCTTCCTACCGTATCCCAGTGGAAGGAGTTGGCCACAGATGGACGCAGATGCACACAGATTTCTTATCGGTATGCGCCGATGTGCCTCAGTGGCTGAGAACGGTTTGGATACGGCTGCGGACCGCTTCCTGGAACTTCCCTGCCCCGACGCTCTGGGTTAGAATGACCGCTGCCGCATTGCGGCGAGGATCGATGTAGAGGTAGGTTCCGTAGGCACCACCATGGCCGAAGGCTCCGTTGGGGAGTAATTGCCAGCCAAGCCCGTAGTTCTCTTTCAACGCTCCGGTTTGCTTGCGGCGCATTTCCTCGATCATCGCAGGCGAAAGAATGCCGCGCCCCCCGTCGAGTTGCATCTGCGCGAAGCGCAACAGATCGGCGGCCGTCGAGTAGATGCCGCCGGGGACGAGCACGAATCCGGCGGGCCTGGGGCCACGCTGTTCCGGACGGTCCATGATGGCGGGGGTGGCCACCCACTGCTCGCCGGTCCTCCTGTAGATCTTGGGGATGCGCCCGCTCAGGTTCTTCGTGGTGCGGAAAACCGTTTCTTGCATCCCAAGCGGCCGGAACAGGACGCGTGTGACGAAAGCATCGAATTCTTCTCCGGTCAGCAGTTCCGCAATCCGGCCGGCGACGGAAAAGGATGCGCCACCATAGGAATACTGCGTGCCTGGGCCGTACACGAGCGGCTCCTTTACGATGCCACGCACGGCATCCGCCAGCGACTGATCGAAATCTCGGATCAGCCGCAAGCGGGGGTGATCGGGAGTGTTTCCGAAAATACCGGAAGTATGCGAGAGTAACTGCCGGACGGTGGAATTGCCCGCGAATTCCGGAAAATACTTGCGCACGGGATCGTCGAGCGAGAGCTTCTTCTGATCCACGAGGGTGAGAATCGCGGTGGCGGACATTGGCTTCGAGGTCGAAGCCATCATGAAGATGTCGTCGACGCGAAGCAGTCGCTTCGATTCGAGATCGGCGTAGCCGGCGGCTTTCGAAAAAACCGTTTTGCCGTTCTGCTGCACCACCACTACGACGCCGGGGATCTCGCGTTTTGCCACCGCCTCTTCGAGGAACGTCGATAGCCCGGCCGGGTCGGCCATCAGCAGCAATCCGAGGATGGGCGTCATGCCAGCAACTCCCGGATGGGAGCGCCGCCCACATCTGTCAGCCGCTTATAGCGTCCCTCGTGCAGGTAGGTCAGCCGCAAATGATCGAGCCCCAGCAAGTGCAGCAGCGTCGCATGCACGTCCCACACTTTGTGCCGGTTGATGGCGGCATGCAGGCCGAAGTCATCGGTTTCGCTCGCGTTGATGCCGGGTTTGACGCCGGCGCCGGCAAACCAGCTCACCATCCCGTATTGGTTGTGATTCCGGCCCACCACTTTGCCGCTGCCTTCATTGAATGGTGTGCGGCCCATCTCCGACAGCCAGACGACGAGTGTGTTGTGGAACATGCCACGCGACTTCAGATCCTGCAGCAAACCGGTCACCGGCTTGTCGATTTCGCGAATGCGCGCCGGAAGCAGGCGGCCCAGATCGGAGTGATGATCCCAACTGAACGTTCCATTCTCCCAGCCGTGAATCAGCGTCACGATGCGCACGCCTCGCTCCACCATGCGGCGGGCCATCAGGCATTGCCGGGCGAAAGGAGCGGTGATGGGATCGTCGATGCCGTACAAGGTGCGCGTGGCGGCGCTTTCCTTGCTCAGATCCACTACATCGGGGGCTTCCGTTTGCATACGATACGCCAGTTCATAGGCGGCGATGCGCGCTTCGAGATCATCCGTCTGCGTGCGCGCTCCCGCATGTTCCCGATTGCGGCTTTGCAAAAAATCGAGTTCGGTGCGTGCCTGCGTGCGGCTGATTCCCCGCGGAGAGGACAGATTGAGCACCGGAACACCTTCCGGACGAAACGCCGTTCCCTGATAGGAACCGGGGAGATACCCGCTGTGCCAAACCGCGGGCCCATTCACCGGGCCGCCGCGCGGATCATGCAGCACAACGTAGCCGGGAAGATTACGATTCTCTGAACCCAGCCCATACGTCACCCAGGAGCCCACGGATGGATTGCCTTGCAGCACCGATCCGGTGTTCACATGCAGTGTGGCCGGGGCGTGGTTATTGTTATCCACCTCAACGCCGTGGACGAAGGACAGATCGTCAATGACCGAGGGCAGGTGCTCAAACATAGTGGACAGATACCGTCCCGATGCCCCCACGCGCCGGAAAGGAGCCACCGCGGGCACGGCGCCATGGGGCCGAGACAGAAAGCTCTTGATCTCGCCTTCCACATGGCTGGGGGTGGGCAGGCGCTTGCCGGCGAATTTCTCCAATGCCGGCTTGTA
>CALFYN010000991.1 GCA_937952345.1 uncultured Acidobacteriota bacterium | reverse complement strand
AAGCGCGACCTGCGCGACGATCCAGAACAGTCCCCAAATGACGAGTGCCAACCTATAACTTCGCGCCAACTCGTCACCTTTGTCCGGACGAATCAGGAAAAACGTATACGTCGCAAATGCCACGCCTGGTCCGCAGAGTGCGAGTATTCCAACGAGTGGTGACACTTGGTCATGTGAAGCGAGCGTCAACGCGACCATGGCGTCCCCCTCACACACTCCACCGCTTGCCATCCCGCTTCACTTCCCGATACAGCGTGTCGCGCTCGACGGGCCTGAACCCCGCCTCGCGGATCATGCGCTGCAGATCCCACACGGTCACTTCCTGGTGCGTCGCGACGCCCTGAGCGTTCTGCGGAATCTTGGTGATGTCGTACCACACCACCGTGCCGTCGATGTCATCCGCCCCGTGCTGGAGCATCAGTTGGGCCATGCTCAGCGTCTGCATGATCCAGAACGCCTTGACGTGCGGGAAGTTGTCGAGCATCAGCCGCGCAACCGCCATCGTCCGCAGGTTCTCCAGGCCCGTCGGCCCGGGCAGATGCTCCAGTTCGCTGCCATCGGGGAAGAACGGCAGCGGGATGATGGTCTGGAAGTAGCCCGAAGCAGCCACGGAGCCACGAAGCGACGAAGCCACGGAGGAAGAGGCAGCCGAAGCAGAACCGCTGCCGAACGCCACGTGCTCCGGCAGCGGTGTGCCCGGCTTCGTCAGTGTGATCACCGGCACATCCGCGCCTTCGTCGGCGGTGTATCCGAGATGACCGGACACATTCGACTCGATGCCTTGATGCCTCGTTGCCTCGTTGCCTTCCCCTTCAATCGCAACCCCTGTGTACCCCAGCCGCGCAAGCGCCCGGTCCTGCGCCCGCCGCAGCATCTCCATGTGCACCAGCCGGTCGTGCCGCTGCTCGATATGCCCATACAGAATCGTCGCGTTCGTGTTCAGCCCGAGGTCATGCGCCTCGCGATGCACATCCAGCCAGACATCCGAGCGGATCTTCCCCTTGAACGCCTCATCGTGCACGCGATCGTCAAAGACCTCCGCCCCGCCCCCCGGCAGCGAACCCAGCCCCGCGGCCTTCAACTCGCTCAGAACCCAGCGAATCCCCGCCGCGCGAGCGGCCTGCTTGTAGACCTTGGCGATCTTCGCGAGGTGCACGATCTCCACGGCCGTAAACGCCTTGACGTGCATTTCCGAGCCTGCCGCCCGGGCTTCATCGCGGATCGTTGAGACCAGTTCCGGGTAGTAACTCCACGGCAGATACGGGTGCAGCCCACCGACAACGTGCATCTCCGTCGCCCCGGCTTCGACCCCCTGCCGCACCTGCTCGCGCACATACGCCATGTCGCGCGTGTACGCCCCGTCGTCGTCCTTCTTGCGATAGAACTCGCAGAACTTGCACGAGAGCGCGCACACGTTCGAGTAGTTCATGTGCCGGTTGATGTTGAAGTACGCCTTGTCGCCGTGCAGCCGCCGACGCACGAGGTCCGCCAGTTCCAGCACCGTCCAGAGGTCCGGCGTCGTGAAAAGCAGATCCCCATCGGCGAGGCTCAACCGCTCCCCGGCCTCGACCTTCGCACGGATCGAGTCGAGCCGGGCGTCGCCGCGGCGGGCCGACGGGGCAAGGGGTCTGTCGCGGCGTGTGGTACTGCTGGCTGCGGGCGAGAGTCCCACTTTCAATCCTCTCTGAAAGTTGTGAAGATTGTAGACCCATCGCACGCGACAGGAACCTTTCCCAAAGGGAAGTCTCTACGTGACGCCTTCAAGGGAGGGGGTGCCGGGGGAACCGCAGGTTCCCCGGCATCAGCTCCTCCGCGATCGGCAACGCCGGTGGGCCACTCGCATACGCCCGCCTCTGCGCTGAAATCCGGAGCCAATCTCGCTCCAATCGCGGCATCGGAACGCATTCTTAGCCCGGCTCATGCCAAGCGTTGACGCCGCCAAACTTACCGTACGCAACCCAATCGCCGCTGAAGACAGGGCGTGTTGTGTTGTGCAAGATCCCGTGGTTACTATCTGCTATGCCCGGGATGCAGGCTCTGACACTTGACGCACTCATTGACTACAGGCCCGACGCATTTGCTGCTGTGGATATCGGCGCAATGAATCTGGCGTGCGCGGTCGGCCTGCCCGGCGCCGAAGACGTCGGGGTAGACAACTACCTTGCAATCCTTGCTTTTTGGGTTCATGTCGTCGATGTTGCGACCATGAACAACTGGTCACGATTCGTGCGGGGCGAAGCGAACGCGAAGTCGGAAGCAGACTGGCGGATGCTGGTCCTGACGACCGTACTTCAGAAACAGTTTGGAGTTCGCTATAACCTGGATCGCGTCACGCGCGAGGATTGGTCTGACTCGCGAGACTTGTTCATTCACGGATTGCTGGGACCGACGCGCACAGGCACATGCCCGTCTCTACCCACGCTGATCGTCAGTATTGGGCGGCGCCTGGGCTACCCGCTGAAACTCGTCCTCGCTCCAGGGCACGTCTTCTGCCGCTGGGATGACAAGGCCACGGGTGAGAGGTTCAACATCGAATGCCACGGGCGAGGCATGGTGTCAGATCCAGACGAGTATTACCTTACTTGGCCACGACGCTGGCCTCCCGAACTGATCGAGTTGGAGCGAGAACGGGGCGAACGCGCCAATTTCCTACGATCGCTGGAACCCGCAGAAGAGTTCGCCGAGTTCCTTGCTTTGCGCGGGCATTGCCTGGAGGCTCACGGACGGACTCGCGAGGCACAGCAGGCGTATGAAGCCGCCGTGCGACTGGCGCCACATCGGCACTCCTTTTCTCGCTTTCTAAACGATCTTCGCCACGGCATACCTTATCCGCATGGTATGCTGCAGGGCGGCACGATCAGGGCGCCTGGCGGCCGTGTTATGGACCATGTTTTTGCCTTCCCACCCACGCCTTCACGGTGGAGATTCGCATGACGTATGCACCTCAGCAGGGTCGTTTTCTCGAGCTCGATCCCTACCCGGGATCGCAAAGCGAACCTTTGTCGCTTCACAAGTACGTCTACACTCACGGCGACCCAATCAACAACGTTGATCCGACGGGGATGTTCACGCAGACCGAGCTCATGGTGAGCATCGGGAACATGGTGCGCATGGCATCCACGGTCCTTCGTGCGGTTCGCACAATCACCAATGTTGTGGACAACCTGCAAACCGCTATCGAGTTTTTCAATCTGCTTCGTGGCGACGTCATCACGCTGATACGCCAGCACATGGCTAAAGCCACTTCCGATTGGATGGCCGAAAGCAAGCCTCACTGGCGAACTCGTCGACTGTTCCAAAATGATTTCTGGGAA
>CALFYN010000990.1 GCA_937952345.1 uncultured Acidobacteriota bacterium | reverse complement strand
GCGTCCTGCGTGTAAAGAGGAATGAAGGCGTCGCTGTGGAGTGCTCCTTCGGAGATTGAAGCGGCGAAGGCGAGTCCCTTGTTCCGGTCAAAGAAGTACCCCGGAGCGATCGCTCCAATCGATTCCGTCATGGCCTTGTCCGCCGAGACGCCGCGCTTGACAGCAGCCTCCCAGTAATCGCGGGCCTCGCGGTCTTCGGCATGCAAACGCGCCTCAATGTTCTTCATAAACCACTCGTTGAACTCCATGGTGTGGCCCCCGGAACCGATGAGAATGAGGCGATCCACATGGCTGGGGTGCGCGGCGGCATAGGCCATGGCGAGCATGCCGCCCCAGGAATGCCCCGCCAGGATAAGCCTTTCCAGCTTGAGGTGCGTGCGTAGCGCCTCGAGGTCGGCCAACATGTTGGCGACGGTCATCATTTCAGAAGGGAGCTTCGCCGGGCGAGATCGTCCCGTGCCCCGCTGCTCCAAAAATATGTGCCGGTATCCCGACGGGAATAATTTCGCCGCCGGAACAAAGTAATCCACCTCAAAGCCGGGTCCGCCACTCAAGAATATAATCGGCGTGCCCGAGCCTTCGCTACGGTAATGGAGGCGGAATCCGTCGCGGGGTACCGAACCATCCTGGGCTTGCGCCAGCGCTGCGGCGCACACGAGAGAGAAGGCAAGGCGTGACATTGGCAGCCAGTATACTGCAACCCCTTGTACCATACCCATATATGCACCCCACCCCGGGAAGGCCCTCCAAATTCGGAGTCCTCGTTCGCGTCGGCATCTTCGCCTTCCTCGAAATCGCCGGCATGGCCATCATCTCCCCCCTCATGTACCCCATCGCCGGCTATCTCGTCTCCGCCGCCCTCGGCACTTTCGCCGCCGCCGCCATCGCCAATACCATCGCCCTCCGCGTCTACGAACGCGGCAATCTCTCCTTCGTCGGACTCGGCTGGACCCACGCTTCCCGCACCAACCTCTGGCTCGGTTTCGCCGGTGGCGCCGGAGCCGCTCTCCTCGTCCTCGTTCCGCCCCTCATCTTCGGCGCCGCCCACCTCCGCCCCGCCGAGGACTGGCAATTCAGCCCCTTGAGCATCGTCTTCCTCGCCATCGTCCTCTTGTTCGGAGCCATCGGCGAAGAACTCCTTTTCCGAGGCTACGGCTTCCAGGTTCTCCTCCCCATGGCCGGCGAATTCGCCACCATCCTCCCCGTCAGCGTCATCTTCGGCCTTGCCCACTCCAACAACCAAAACGCCAACAACCTCGGCCTCGCCAACACCATGCTCTGGGGACTCCTCTTCGGACTCGCCTTCCTCCGCTCCCGCGACTTATGGCTCCCCATCGGGTTGCATTATGGGTGGAATATTGTGCTCCCCCTGTTCGGAGTCAACCTCAGCGGATTTACAATGAAAGTAACGGGCTACTCCATGGAGTGGAATGTCTCCACCCTGTGGAGCGGTGGCGATTACGGGCCGGAAGCAGGATTGCTGACCACTGCGGTGCTCGCCCTCCTGTTCTACGGCTTGTACAAAGCCCCGGTTGTGCGGCAGCATTCGCACTTCTACCAGCCCGAAGAGTGAAGGAGTAAGCGCCATGCGAGCATTGCTGGTTGCCGGGTTCGTCATTGCGAGCGTCCTCCCCGCCTCCGCCCGTAAACTCACCGATGATGAGCGCGTCGAAATACTCCGTGGCCTCACCGCCGAATTCGCCACGCTCAAAACCATGCTCCCGCGCTCCAAAAAGCCCCTCGAAATCAACTCCGACGGCACCTACGACAAAGCGAAGTGGGAAGAGGCCTCCAAGGAATACGGCCCCGCCGGCCGCCTCGGCGACGCCATCCAGATCACCAAAGTCACCATCGACAGCGACAAGCTCGTCTTCGAAATCAACGGCGGCCTCAAGAGCGGCCGCAAATGGTATGAGCGTGTCGAAGTCGGCATGGGCAACCGCACCTCCCCCATCGGCCAGAGCGGCAACCCCACCCTCGGCAGCAACATCGCCCTCCTCTTCCCCAAAGGCGTGCCCCCGCTTTCCGCCGCCGAAATCAAGAAAATCCTGCTCCCCATCATGGATTTCGAAAAGCGCTCCGCCACAGAGCAGTTCGTCTCCACCCTTCCCCCCGAAGTCCAAAAGGCGATCAAGGACGGCCGCGTCATCGAAGGCATGGACCGCGACACCGTCATCATGATCCTCGGCCGCCCCCGCAACAAATCCCGCGAAACCAAAGATGGCGTCGACTACGAAGATTGGGTCTACGGCAATCCCCCCGGCAAAATGACCTTCGTCACCTTCCAGGGCAGCAAGGTTTCCAAGGTGAAGGATACCTACGCCGGACTCGGCGGCAGCACCGCCGCTCCCCTCCCTCCGCGCTAGCTGCGCTCGCCGTATGAGAGACAACCACGACGGGTATCCGGAAATTCTGAATCTTTGCGAGCGGGACGGCCATTATTTCGGCGTTGTGCGTATCGTTCATCCGTCTGAAAGCGCGACGTTCGAGTTTGGTGTATCTGCCGCCGGATACTTCGCGCTGAGGCGCGTTCTGAATACCAGACCATTTGATTCCATGCCCGGCGTACTGTACAGGTACTTTTTCCGTAATGCGTTCCTGGCGGCGACTCAGCCCGAACAGGCGATGTTGCCCTTCGATGTTCGTATCGAGCAAGGCGATAGCGTGAGGACTCTGCGCTTCGAAGGGCCAACGTACCTACTGGCGAACCTGCTCTGGTTTCAAGAATTGAAATCGTTTGAGCCCGCCGCGCATCTCAAACGGCTGGGCTGATTGAAAACGAACGAAAGATGCCCCTTACCCATGATTTCAAGGAGACCATCCGCGCACGGATGCAGCACGATCCCCGTTTCCGCCACGCCCTCCTGCGCGAGGCCGTCGATTGCATCTTCAACGGAGACCATGCCACCGCCAAAGCCGTTCTCCGCGACTACTCGAACACCCGCACTGACACCGCCACCAGCACACCCCCATCCCACCGCTCCAGAGGATAATAAAAACGAAGTCTCCAATGACTTCCCCCTTCAGGAGCCTGACATCATGAATCGTCGTACTTTCTTCAACCTCGCCGCTGGCGCCGCAGCCTGCCAAGCTCTCGGAGCCGAAACCCGTCCGAATATCCGCCTCATCTACGCCGACGACGGCGGCTACGGCGACGTCGGGTGCTACGGAGCCACTCGCGTCAAAACCCCGCACCTCGATCGTCTCGCCAAAGCCGGTGTCCGCTTCACAGACGCCCACTCCTCCTCCGCCACCTGCACCCCCAGCCGCTACTCCATGCTCACCGGCGAATACGCCTGGCGCAAAAAGGGCACCGGCGTCCTTCCCGGCGATGCCCGCCTCATCATCGACCCCCAGCGTCCCACACTCCCCGGTATGCTCAAACAAGCCGGCTACCGTACCGGAG
This sequence comes from uncultured Acidobacteriota bacterium, assembly GCA_937952345.1. Lineage (GTDB taxonomy): Bacteria > Acidobacteriota > Terriglobia > Bryobacterales > Bryobacteraceae > CADEFT01. The sequence continues at coordinate 5,300 of CALFYN010000990.1, read as the reverse complement.
TCGTCGGTAAATGGCACCTCGGACTCGGCACAGGCAACGTCGATTGGAACACTGAAATCAAGCCCGGCCCACTCGAAATCGGCTTCGATTCCGCCTTCCTCATGCCCGCCACCGGCGATCGCGTCCCCTGCGTCTACGTCAAGGATCGCCGCGTCCTCAACCTCGACCCCAAAGATCCCATCCGCGTCGACTACACCAAGCCCATCGCCAACGAACCCACCGGACGCAAGAACCCCGAACTGCTCCGCATGCATCCCAGCCACGGCCACGACATGGCCATCGTCAACGGCGTCAGCCGCATCGGCTACATGACCGGCGGCAAGTCCGCCCTCTGGAACGACGAAACCATGGCCGCCACCTTCGCCGACGCCGCCATCCAATTCATCGACCAGAGCGCAAAGCAGCCTTTCTTCCTCTACTTCGCCACCCACGACATCCACGTCCCCCGTCTCCCCAATCCCCAATTCAAAGGCAAAACCCCGATGGGTCCGCGCGGAGACGCCATGGCCGAACTCGATTGGACTGTCGGCCGCCTCCTCGACCACCTCGACAAGCGCGGCTTGACGAACAACACCCTCGTCATTTTTTCCAGCGACAACGGCCCCGTCGTCGACGACGGCTACAAGGATGAAGCGGTCGAGAAACTCGGCGATCACAAGCCCGCCGGCCCACTCCGCGGTGGCAAGTACAGTAACTTCGAAGGCGGTACCCGCGTGCCGATGATCACCCGCTGGCCCGCCCGGATCAAACCCGGTGTCTCCCACGCCATCATCGGACAGCAGGATTTCTTCGCCTCACTCGCTTCCCTCACCGGCCAGAAACTCGCGGGCGACGCTGCCCCCGACAGCTTTAACGTACTCCCCGCTCTGCTCGGCGAGTCCAAGCAAGGCCGCGAATGGATCGTCGAACACGCCCGCGCCCTCTCCATGCGCAAGGGCGAGTACAAGTTGATCGAGGCCAACTCCGGCCCCCTCTTCAACAAAAATACCAACACCGAAATGGGCGGCGGCGATGCGCCGCAGCTATACCGCGTCACCACCGACATCGGCGAAAAAACCAACCTCGCCTCGCAAATGCCCGACAAAGTCCAGGAACTCAAAGCGCTGCTCGAAAAGGTAAAGGCCAACCCGCGCTCACGCCCTTGAACCGCCATGATCTTCACCCCCGATCCCATCCGCCAACGCCGCAAGGAAATTGCCTCCGAATACCAGGATCGCCCGCTCAACGAAGCCGAAGCGGGCGCCCAACTCATCGAGGCCGACCCCGATTTCGGCGGCGGCTACATCCTCCTCGGCAACGGCAAGGCACAAGCCGGCGATTTCCCCGCTGCCGAGTCCTGCTACTGGAACGCCCTCCAACGCCTGCCGTGCAGCCACGTCCCCTACTTCTCTCTAAACGACGTCATCCGCAAACAGCACGCGGACGATCCCCTCGCCGCATACATGTTCTTACTCGGCACTTGGAAGCTGTCGTTCTATGAAACGGTTCCCGCCGAGGTCATCACCATGTTCGACGAGATTCCAGGGCCGCCGGAATTGGACATCGGAGATCCCTTCACATTCAGACTGCTCGCCACCGCGCAGGAAGGTGGTTTTCAGCCCTCCTCCGAACTGCGCGGCCGCCTTCTCCCCTACCAGCTTCTCAACAACCTCCAACGTCACGCCGCCGAAGGGCTCGACGACAGCCTGCTCCGCGAACTCCTCTCTCATTCCGAACGTCTCCTTCCCCTCTGGCTCGCCGCGCTGCGGGAATGGGCTGAGTTCCCCTCCACCCTCCAACCGGAGGCCTTCGGTATGATCCTCGCCCTCATCGGAGAAACCGCCGGCCCCGAGTACCTCGATGGCCTCCTCGAACTCATCGACCACGACGATCTCAACGCCAACCTCCACTCCAATTGGGCCGTCTGGAGAATGGGTCAACGGCTTCCCGAGCAAATCCTCGCCAAGCTCCACGCCGCCGCGGCCACCGAAGACGTGTCTCTGCGTTGCGCACTCGCCGAGCAAATCGATGCGCTCCCGGATATCCCCGGTATCGCCGCCGCATTCACCGCACTTGTGGAAGGATTCCCCGCTTTCGCTCGTGACGAAAGCGCCGCCTATCTCCTCGCCTTCGTCATCGAATCGCTGCGCAACCGGAACCAGACCGGCATGGCCGACCAGCTCCGCCGCCAATACCGGAGCCACCTTCCCAAGCGGGACCGTGCATTGCTCGACGCCAATCCCAGCGAGATCTTCCGGTCCAGACTCATCGAGGAAGAAATCCCCGGCCTCACCATCCAGGAAATCTGCCAGGATCTCATCCTCATGCCGGATGAAGACGACGAACTTGACGATGACTTCGAAGAAGACGACGACTTCGACGACTTCGACGAACCGGTCCAGCCTGTGATCTCCCTACCCAAACCCGGACGCAACGACCCTTGCTGGTGCGGCAGCGGCAAGAAATACAAAAAGTGCCACCTGCAAGAGGATGAACAATCCGAACGCTCCGGAGTCGCCCCGCAACAGCCGCCCGCCAACGAGCCTCTCTACCAGAAGGTCCACCGCGAATTGCTGGACTCCATCAAGCTATGGCGAGATGGCCATGACTTCCAGGACGCCTTCCTCCTCTACTTTGGCGTTCACCTCAACGAGAACGATTCCGTCGAAGAAACCCGCTGGGCCGGCTTCCTCGAATGGTTCGTCTTCGACTACCGCCCCTCCGCAAACCCCCGTACGATCATCGAAGAATTCCTGCACCGCCGCGCCGCGCGCATCAACCCCGCCGAGCGCGAACTCCTCGAGTCCATGCGTCAGGCCCGTTTCGGCATCTGGGAGGTCCAGCGCGTCCAGATCGGCAAAGGCCTCGAGCTCCGCAACATCATCACCGAAGATCAATTCTTCGTGGACGACGTCAGTTGTTCCCGCTCGCTGGTCCAGTGGGATTGCATGCTCTGCCGCATCTATCGATCTGAGGGGCGTTGGTCCATCGCCGGAGTCGGCCTCTCCGTTCCCCGCAATCTCTTGCCCAAACTCACCGCTTGGATCGACGACGAAAGCCGCGCGGCCGGCATCTCCCCCGCCGCCTTCGTCGCGGCCAACAGTCACCGCTTCCATCGCCTCATCGACGAACTCTCCCGGCAACAATGGGACAGCCTGACCATGGTCAACGCCGAAGGCGATGAACTGGAATTCTCCACCGCGCAATACCGCATCATTGACGAAACCTCGCTCCTCGCCGCGATCGAAGCCGAACCATCGTTCGTTGCCGAAGACGACGACGAACCCGCCACCCACTCCTTCGCATGGCTCGAACCCGGCGCCGCCGAGGAGCGCCGCTCCTACGGCCGCCTCAGTATGCACAACGGCAGGCTCCGCCTCGAATGCAATTCTCGCCGCCGCCTCGAAACCGGACGCCGCCTCATCGAGTCCATCGCCGGCGCAGGGCTCCAGCATCAGGGCGACTCCTTCCAATCCCAACAGTCCATCAAACGGGAAGCCTTCGAAAAAAAGCCCGACCGCCGCCCGCCCAAGGCACCTGAACTGCCGCCAGACCTCGAACGCGAAATCATCGCCAATTTCAAGCGCAAACACTACGCGGACTGGGTCGATCAGCCCCTTCCCGCTCTCGACGGCCTGACCCCGCGCGAAGCCGCTGGCTCGAAATCCAAACGCCGCCAGTTGGAAGACCTTCTCCGCACCATGGAAAACCGCGAAGCACGCGAACGCGCCGAAGGCCACGCCGCCTTCGATTTCTCCACCATCCGCAAGCAACTCGGCATGTAGCGCCGATTCCAACCCGCTACCGGTGTAACGCCTCGAACTGTATCGCCCCCGCCGCATTCTGATACAGCACGTAACTCAACTCCAACCCCGGCACCACGCGCACCGGCGAAACAAAATCCCGCCGCGGAGCCAGCTGCAGGAACTTCCCCGACCGGCTCAGGTTCCACACATCGCCATCCGCCGCCACCACGATCTCCCGCCGTACGATCGCCCCATCCTCCATCACCAGCAGAATCGCCCCCTCCCGCGGAGCCTTTTCCATCTCCGGCAATTCGCGCCGCGTCACCTCCGCCGCCTTTCCCTTTGCAAACCGCGCCTCCACCAGCGTCAGCCCCTTCCCCCCATCTCTCCGCCCAAACATCGCCACATGCGCCACGCCGTCCCCGCCAATCACCATCGTCAAAGGCGCCCCGTCCCACATGTCCACGTCCGGCAGTGCCAGGCGTTCTACTGCGCCCAAACCCTCCGCCGCATATTCTCCATGAAACAGTTCCGTGCCGCTCCCCTGACGAACGGCGAATGCAATGTGCCGCGCGCTCCCACCCGCCACGCTGCCCAAAGCCGCCGTGATCGCCGTTGGCGCGGCAGGCAACTCCGCGCTCCATGCCAGTGCCGGCGACGATCCCAGTTTGGGAGCGATCGACACCATCGTCAGTGACTTGCCCTTCACCGCCAGCACCTCCACCGGTCCGCCCTTAGCCTGCAACGGCGGGCGCACCAGCGAATCCGGCTCCACCGGAAAATCATACGACGACGCTGTCTTCTCCGCGCTGCTCAGCGCCCGCAACGTGCGCCCTTCCCGCCATACGATCCATTGCAGCAAGTCATCGAAAAGCTGCGTATTCGTCCACGGGCATAACACATCCGTCGCATTCGCCCCCGCCGTCGCCCGGCGCATCGTCGCCTGCATTTCCACTTCGTTGTTGCTCGGGTCCGATTCCGTGAACTGGATCGCATACAACCCCGTCGCGCCGGTTTCCCGCTGCAGAAACACAATCTGCCCCTGCCCGTGCTGAAATGGGCGCTCTCCCTGCCCGATATGCAGCGACACCGGATCCGGCCGGTGCAGCCGGAACGTCCGGTCCGCCGCACGTACCCGCTCGTTCTGCCACGCCAGCATCGATCCCAGCCGGTACTCGCCCGTGCGCTCGATCCGCACCAGCCGGTTCAGCCGCGATTCCCCTGTCCACGTCTCCCCTGGCCCCACCGGCATCATCTCGAGCGGCGGCGCTTCGCCGTCTCCATGCCGCGTCCAGTTGCTGAACATCATCGGCTGCTCCACCGCCGGGCCGGCCAGCCCATACACCGGCTGGCTGTTCGCCGCCCGCCGCGGATCCGGCACTTCCACCATCTCCGTTCCCTGGTTCTCGATCCGCAGTTTGACCTTGATGTCTTCCTGCAGCAGGTAGTCCGTTTGTGTCGGTTCGATTTCGTAGACGATCATACTAAGCCGCCATATCAACCAAAGGATGCCACGCATGGCCATCAGCCCGAGTTCCGCGTCCCGTCCGCGTTCAACTGCGATCCATCCCAGCC
>CALFYN010000989.1 GCA_937952345.1 uncultured Acidobacteriota bacterium | reverse complement strand
TCGGTGAGGATGACGATGGCCCTGCGCGCTTCCTTGCGGCCGTTCTTTGCGATGTAGTGCACCGACTCGTGGAGGGCTTGCGTGATGTCGGTGCCTCCGTTGAAGTGCTCCTGATCGAGGAGGCGGTCGAACTCGCGAGCCACGTTGGCGCTCATGTTGCGGAAGGGCATGCGCGTGCGGGTGCGGCGGTCGAAGACGATGATGGCCACGCGGTCCTGCTCGCCGAGTACGCTCAACGCCCTCTGCGAAGCGGCGGCGAGGCTTTCCACATGCGGGCGCATGCTGCCGCTCACATCGATGAGGAACAGAAGATCGACGGGCATATCGTCGCTCGAGAAGTTGCGGATCTGTTTGGCCTCGCCGTTCTCCATGAGAACGAAGTCATCGATGCCAAGGCCTGTCACCGCGCGGCCGGCATCGTCGAGCACTTGAACATCGATTCGGGCAAGGGCCACGTCGCTGCGGAAGACCACTTCTTCGGGAGCAGGTTCCTGCGCGGCGAGCATGAGGGGGAGCAAAAGGCAGAGGTGTTTCATGCGCCTATGTGGGAATGGACGCGGGCGCTGGGAGCGCCGTTCCAACGGGCTTTGGGAGGGGCGGTCGGTTGACATCCCTACCCCACTCGGCTACTATTCTGAAGTACTGTTCTTTCAACGGCTTGCCCGTGGAGTCCCCTGGATGGCACGTGCTTCCCGCGGTTGACCGTTGAGACCGGAGTGTGGCGATGGCCGAAGAAAATCCTCAGGATCAATCGCTAGAGATGGCCTTCGAAGGCGTGGATGAGGGCCTCGAGCAACTGCTCGACGACTACTCGCACTTTGCGCCGCCTGCCGAAGGCGAGTTACTGCAGGGCCATGTCCTGAAGGTGACGGATAAGGAAGTCATCGTCGACTTCGGCTACAAATCCGAAGGGATTGTTCCGCTCACCGAATTCCTGCTGCCGGACGGCACGGTCACCATCAAGAGCGGCGATAGCGTCGATGTGATGGTGGACCGGCACGCGCCGCCGGTGGAAGGCTACGTCACTCTTTCGCACGAGAAGGCCGTGCGGCTGCGCAATTGGGACACGCTCGAGAAAGCCTTTCAGGAAGGGCTTCTGATTTCCGGCCGCGTGTTGGGGCGCATCAAGGGCGGCCTCATTGTTGACGTGGGGACGAAGGCGTTCATGCCGGGATCGCATGTCGATGTGCGGCCGATTCACAATCTCGATTCGCTGGTGGGGCAAGACATCGCCGTCAAGATCGTGAAGTTGAACCGGCGCCGCGGCAATGTCGTGGTGTCGCGCAAGCTGGCGATGGAAGAAGATCTGGCGCAACGGAAGGAATCGGCGCTGGAGGTAATCGAAGAAGGCTCCGTCGTGACGGGCGTGGTGAAGAACCTGACGGATTATGGCGCCTTCATCGACTTGGGTGGAATTGACGGCCTGCTGCACGTGAGCGATATGTCGTACGGGCGCGTGGGCCATCCGGCGGAGATCCTCCACGTGGGCGATACCATCTCCGTGCGGGTATTGAAATTCGACCGCTCGAAGGAACGCATCTCACTGGGCATTAAGCAACTGCAGGCGGACCCGTGGGAGTCCGTGATCGAACGTTATCCGATCGGGCTGCGGGTGATCGGGCGGGTGGTGAGCATTACGGATTACGGCGCCTTTGTGGAGTTGGAAGCCGGCGTGGAAGGGCTGATCCACATCACGGAGATGACGTGGTCGCGGCGGCTGAAGCATCCCTCGAAGGTGGTGAAGGTCGGCGATAACGTGGAAGTCGTCGTGCTGGAAGTGAAGTCGTCGGAGAAGCGCGTTTCGCTGGGGATCAAGCAATTGGAAGCCGATCCCTGGACGACGGTGGAAGACCGCTACAGCGTCGGCAGCGTGGTGGAAGGGCGCGTGCGGAAACTGACGGATTTCGGCGCGTTCATCGAAATCGAAGAAGGCATCGACGGTCTGGTGCACGTTTCGGACTTGTCGTGGACGAAGCGGGTGAAGCATCCCTCGGAGGTCTTGAAGAAGGGACAGATGGTGCAGGCGGTGATTCTGCAAATCGATGCGCACAACCGGCGATTGTCGCTCGGTGTGAAGCAACTGCAGCCGGATGCGTGGGAGACGTTCTTCCGTTCGCATCAGGTGGGCGATCTGATTCGCGGGCGCGTGTGCCGGACTTCCAATTTTGGTGTGTTTGTGGAATTGGCTCCCGGAGTAGAGGGGCTATGCCACAATTCGGAGATTCCCGGGGCGAGCGGGCGCAAGGATGAAGCGGCGCTGCCTGTCGGGGAGGAATTCGATTTCAAGATCATCAAGCTGAACGAGGCAGAAAAGAAGATCGGACTCAGCGTGCGGGCCGTTGCGGAGGAAGAGGAACGGACGCGGCTGGAGGATTATCAACGCCAGGCGGCCGCGGCCACCATGACCATCGAAGAAGTGATCCACTTGAAGGGGCATGGGGAAGGCCGCTAATATCGTATTTTTCCCGGAGTACCTGCCAATCATGGAGAATCGAACAACAATGACGAAAGCGGATCTGATTGAGGAAGTGTCCCGCGTGGTGGAGATGACACGGAAGGATTCGGAGGTGATCGTGGAAGCGATCTTCGACAGCGTGGTGCGCTCGCTCCGGACGGGGGACAAGATCGAGATCCGCGGGTTCGGCAGCTTTCGCACGCGACAGCGGCAGGCGCGGGTGGGACGGAATCCGAAGACCGGGACACGGGTGGAAGTGCCATCGAAGCGCATCCCGTATTTCAAGCCGAGCAAGGAACTGAAGGATCTGGTGAACCGCAATACGTCCGACGGATCCACGTCGGCCTAAGCACGGCCGCGATGGACCATCTCTGGAGCCCCTGGCGATATCGATACGTAACGAAGGCAGAAGCCGAAAACGGATGCGTATTCTGCGCCAAGGCGCAATCGGCGGATGACCGGACGAGCCTGATTCTTTACCGCGGCACGCATTGCTTCGTGATTTTGAACCTGTATCCCTATACGACGGGACATCTGATGGTGGTTCCGTATGCGCACGTCTCGACTCTGGAAGAGGCGGCGGCGGAATCGATGGAGGAGATGATGTTGTTGACGCGGGCGGCGTCGCGGCATCTGCGCGCGGTGTACCGGCCGAAGGGGTTGAACGTCGGCATGAACATTGGCGAGTGTGCCGGTGCGGGGATTGCCGAACACATTCACATGCACGTATTGCCGCGCTGGCCGGGGGATGTGAATTTCATGACGGCGATCGGGGAGACAAGGGTGTTGCCGGAGGACCTGGACACGACTTACCAGCGCCTGTATGAGGCGTTTCATTCCTGACGATGGCATCGCACACGCGCACGAAACGGGATGTTCTGAAAGAGCCGGTGTCGATCCTTTTGCCGGTTTGCGATGAAGTGGAAGGGATCGAATCGGTGCTGGCGGAGTTGGTGGAGGTGGTGTACCGCTACCTGCCGGAGGGTTCGGAGTTTCTGATCGAGGAGAGCGGATCGAAGGACGGGACGAAGGAGTTGTTGCAGGAACTGCAAGAGCGCTGGCCGTTTCTGGACATCCGGTTTCAGCCGAAGCGGGAGGGGTTCGGGCCAGCGGCGCGGGCGCTGTACGGACGGGCGAAGTGTCCGTGGGTGTTCTTTTCCGACAGCGACGGGCAGTGTGTGGGGAGTGAATTCTGGCGGCTGGCGGAACACGCGGCGGAGAACGATTTCGTATTGGGAGTGAAGCGCATCCGCTATGACCCGCTGGTGCGGCGGATCACCTCGCGGGTGTTCAATCAGATCGCCAAGCGGCTGTTCGCGGTGCCTGGAGAAGACATCAATTTCGGCTTCCGTCTGGCGCGGCGGGAGGCGGTGAACCGCTGCCTGGCGCTTTGTTCGGACCTGCCGACGCTGCTGAACGCAGAGGTTTCGATCTACGCGCATGTGTTGGGGTATCGCATACAGCCGGTGCGAGTGCATCACCGGCCGCGCATTTTCGGGCTGAGCCGCGGGTTGACGCCGGGGTCGGTGCCGGCGAATTCGTGGAAGGCGTTTACGGGGTTGTTGAAGATCCGGAAGAAGCTTGGGCAGCGACCCGGCGGGGGCGCATGAACACGGGCAACATTGCGCTGTGGGTGTTGTGCCTGGCGGCGCAGATTGCCATTGTGACGGCGTTTGGGGAATTGCTGGCGCGGCGGATCGGCGGGTGGCGTCCGGCGAAAGAAGGGGCTCCTGAGTTGAGCTTCTGTCTGGGGCTAGCCGGATATTCCCTGACGGGCAGCGTGGTGCTGGCGATTGCGCTGACGGCGCGTTCGGTGCCTTTGGCGGTGGCGGTGGTGGCTGGAGCGCTGTGGGTATATGGACGCCGCGATGTGGCTCCTGTTCCGGGCTTGCTGCGGGAGTACGGGGCGTTTCGCAAGACGCGCGCTTTCCATGTGTGCGTGGTGCTGTTGCTGGTGTATGCGGCGGCGGTGACGGCGGCGCGATTCCAGTGGCTGGCGGAGGTGCGAACGGAACGCGGTGTGGCGATGGGGACTCCGATTTTTGACGATGTGCGCACGATCGGATTTCCGCTGGCGCTGGCGGCGGAAGGGTTTCCGTTGCGCAGTCCGATCGCGATGGAGATGGAGTTGCCCTATGCGACGGCTCCGTTCACGTGGGCAGCGGGATGGATGTCGTGGATCCCTTCCTTGACGCTGCCAGTATTGCTGGCGGACGTGGCGGCGCAGACGCTGTTCTATGGGTTTGCGGTGCTGCTGGTGGGATGCGCTTTTGTGGCGAATCCGGTGGCGCGAGTGCTGCTGGCGGCGACCGCATTCTTCGGCAGCAGCATCAATTTGTGGGATCTGGGGATCAAGGCGGAATGGGGATGGGTGCGGTTTTTCTTTGGGTATTTCCGGTTGAATCAGTTGTATTCGACGATCGGGTGGAGTCCGTTGACGGGAACGATCTGGATTCCCAATCATGTTTTGGGGTTTTCGGCGATTCTGCTGGCGGTGGTGTGTTTCGTGGCTCTGCGGGAGCGGAGGCTGGCGCTGTTGTTCGCGCTGTTTTCGGCGGCGGCGAGCCTCGATATGACAGTAATGGGTCTGGCGGCGATGGGGCTGCTGACGGCGTTCCCCGTTCTGCGGCAGATGATGCAGGGACGCCGGCCGGCGGAATGGGTGTGGCCGGTGGTGCGGATTTCGATTGCGACGGCTGTAACGCTGGTGCTGGTGAATCTGCCATCGCTGGTGGGGCGTGTGGATTCGCCGTATGACCCGGTGTTTCCGTTCAATAGCGTGCCGCAGTTTGTGGCGGGGATGGGCGGCTCGCACTATGGGTTGTACGCAATTCTGTTTGGGATTGTGTGGCTGGTGTGGCGGCCGCCGACGGCTTTTCGAACGCTGTGGATTGTGCCTTTGGTCACGGGGCTGATTTTCAGTTGGATGTTCGAGTATCACTCGATCTGGTTCTGGCGGTTCACGTTTGCCGGGCACTGCCTGTTTGGGATTTGGTTTGCGGTGCACTTTCCGGCGGTGCGGCATCGGCTGTATGCAGGCTTGTGGGCGTTGATCCTGCTGGCGGGGGTGCGGCAGTCGTATGTGAATCTGCGGTTCGGTTTGACGCAAGGGCCATGGGTGACGGCGGAAAAGGCGGAGGCCATGCGCTGGATTGTGGAGCAGACGCCGTTGACGGCGAAGGTGGCGGAGTTCCGGCCGGCGGAAGCGAATCTGGTGGCGGATCCGGGGTTTCTGCGGACGGGGAACCGGGCGGGTGCGCGGCCGTATGACCGCAGCCACGCGTTGATCGGCTACCAGGAATACAGGCGCAAGTTTGCGTACCTGCATGCGGGGATCGCGGCCAACGATTATGTGCTGACGCCGCAATCGGAGCGGGAGTTTGTGGGGGTGGTGGACGGGTGCGGTGCGCCGCGGGTGTTTGCGAACGCGACGCAGGCGATCTACCGGATTGAGGCGAATTGCCGGGCGAAGCTGCGGGAGGAAGGCCGCCAGAAGGAGTATGTGGCCTGGAACGACAAGCTGGTGATGCGGGTGGGCCTGGCGCGGAGTACGCAGCCGGAGAATCTGCCGACGAACATGCTGCGGGAGTACGTGATTCTGAATCCGGATGCGATGTGGGCGTTGCGGACGCGGATGGAGGAGATGTGGGGGGCGAACAAGGCGGATGAGGCGGTGAAGGTGCTGGCTCCGGTGGTGGAGGCGCATCCGGAACTGGCGGAGGCGCAGTACAGTTATGCGTTTTCGTTGAGTGTGTCCGGAGTGGACAAAGAGAAGGCGCTGGAGCACTACGCGAAGGCGCTGGAGTTGGGGTATCCCGAATTCTGGGTGCGGTATAACCGTGGGGCGACGTATTTCTCGATGGGCAGAGTGGCCGAGGCGCGGAAGGATCTGGAACGGGCGTGCGCGCTGGATGGGAAGCATGAAGGGGCGGCG
>CALFYN010000988.1 GCA_937952345.1 uncultured Acidobacteriota bacterium | reverse complement strand
CGGTGCAGGCGCGGCGCGCTGCGGAAGAATCGCGGCAGATGGCTGCGACGCACCTGGAAAAGGCCGGCGAAGGCCGGGTTACGGAGTAACTCGCGAGAGAGAGAACTGCCCTCCGATACGCGCGGCGGTCCCTTCGTGGACGCCGCGCTTTTGTTTTTAGACCATGAGCAAGCCGCGGAAGCCGCGGGCGGCGTAGTAGGATTCAGCGCCGTTGTGATAGAGGAAGACCGTGTCGTAGCGGCGGTCGCAGAAGAGTGCGCCGCCGAGGGTTCGGATGCGGGGAGGGGTGTAGATCCAACTGGACGTTTTTTTGTCGAATTCTCCGAGTTGTTGCAGGGCCCGGTATTGTTCTTCGGTGAGAAGCTCAATGCCCATCGCGGCGGCCATATCCACGGCGTTACCGGTGGGTTTGTTTTGTTTTCTGGCTTCCAGTGCGGCGCGGTCGTAGCAGAGGCTTCGGCGGCCGGCGGGGCTTTCCGGGGAACAGTCGCAGAAGATGTACTCGCCGGTCTGCTTGTCGTGGCCGATGACATCCGGTTCGCCTCCGGTTTGTTCCATTTCCTCGAGTGAGCGCAGTTTTGCGGGATTGGCTTCGAGCCGGGATTGTACTTGCCTCCAGTGCAGGCCTTTGTGGCGGTTGGTGTGCTTTTCGAAGCGGGCCTGCAAGGCTGTGAGCAGTGCCTGGTGCGGTGTTGCGGCCATGTCTGCGAGTGTACCTCATGCTTTGCGATTCCGTAATTTTTCGGATATTGCCGGGAATGCCTTGCGGGTTTTAATGGAGATGTAGAGGATATTGCAAGCAAGGAGAACTCGACAATGAAGAAGACGATGTGGATGCTGGCGGTGGGTGTTTTCGGTGCGATGATGCTGAGCGCCGAGGCTGTGGACGTGAAGCAGACGGAACAGCCCACGAGGGAGTATTTCGAGGCGAAGGCGAAGAAACATGAAGCGGAAGCGGCGCGGCTGAGCCAGAGCCGAAATTATAATCCGATGGCCGCAAAGTGGCCGGGACTGGCGAATGGGCCGGTGGAATACCACAAGCAGGCGGCGGCGAAAGCGTGGCGGGCGGCGGATGCGGCTGGGCAGGCCACCGAGTAACGCGCTATCAAGACTTGAGCTTAGATGAACTGCGACAGGATGTAGCAGAGGGCGGCGACGATGGCCGGTGAGACGAAGGGAAGCATGAGCCCGCCCGTGATGAGAACGAGGGCTACGCCGAATGTGATGATGACCACGGCGGCGATGATCTGAACGATGGTCGCGATGATGGTCACGATTGGCACAAGTGTCTTGAGAAGGTATGCCTCAGGTCGTTTGTAGCCGGCTTCGACAGCCGCCTTCACCTTCATGTAGGACTTGTTCTCGGGTTTGATGACTTTGTGTTCGTGCTGCTTGTAGGGATAGGGGATTGCGATGGCCATTGGTTTCGAATACCTCCAATCGCCACGCGTGATTGGATGCGTAGATGGACCACTCGCAATGGCAGAGCGAGCCAAAGTCAAATGCGGACGGGCATCTGGCGCTGACGTTCACCGAGCGCGGCGGATGCGGCATTGGCGATGGCCGGGGCCACGGCGATGATGGGCGTTTCGCCGGCTCCGGCGGGGGCGAGATCGCGGCGGTCGAGGAGGACGATTTCCATGGGCGGAACATCCTTGAAGCGCGGCACGCGGTAGCGTAGGAAACTGCCGTTGCGGAGGCGGCCGTTTTCGAATTCGATGGCTTCGGTGAGCGCGGCGCCGAGCCCCTGAATAATGCTGCCTTCCACCTGCGCGCGGAGGTTGGCGGGGTTGAGGATGGCTCCGCATTCGTAGGCCATGACGAAGTCGAGGACTTTGACGGTCTGGCCGATTTCGACTTCGGCACAAGCGGCCACGTAGGAACCCTTTTCGGTGCCCGCGGCAATGCCCACTCCCCTGCCCTTCGCGGCGGTCTTCACGCGATCCTTCCAGCGGAACTTTTCGGCGGCGGCGGTGAGCACGTCGCGGAGACGGGGGTT
>CALFYN010000987.1 GCA_937952345.1 uncultured Acidobacteriota bacterium | reverse complement strand
ATGCTGCCGGGGGTGGAGTGGAAGATCACCGAGGACGGCGAATTGTGCCTGGGCGGCCCGACGATCTTCAGCGGCTACTTTCGCGATCCCGAGACGACGGCCCAGGTGCTGCGCGACGGCTGGCTGCACACCGGCGATATCGCTTCGGTGGACGAACACGGCTTCTTTTCCATTACGGGCCGGAAGAAGGAAATGATCGTTTCTTCGAACGGCAAGAAGATTTACCCCTCACGGCTGGAGGGATTGCTGAAAATGGAGCCGATTTTCAGCCAGATGATTCTTGTAGGCGACCGGCGGCCGTATGTTTCGGCGCTGTTCACGCTGAACGAGGCGGCGGCGCGATCGCTGAAAGGGATGGAGACGAGCAAGGCCGCGCCGCTGCATGAGCTGGCCGCGGCCGAGCCGGTGCTGGCGGAAGTGAAGCGGGCCGTACGCAAGGCCAATCAGCAACTGGCGCCATTTGAGCAGATCCGCAAGTTCCGCATCCTGGAGCGCGATTTCTCCATCGAGCACGGAGAACTGACCGCCACCATGAAGGTGCGGCGCGGCAAGGTGCTGGAGAATTTCCACACCGTGGTGAGCGAGCTCTACGCGGGCAAGGAAGACACGGAGTAACCGATGACCCCTCCGGCTGCGGAGAAACACCCCAAAACCATCACGCAACACGACGAGACGCGCACGGACGATTATTTCTGGTTGCGCGATGGCGACCGCCCGCGCATTGAAGCCCATCTCCACGCCGAGAACGATTACACGAAATGGGCGCTGGGCGCGGCGGAGCCGCTCGAGCGGAAGATTTACGCGGAAATGCTGGGCCGATTGCAGGAGACGGACATGTCGGCGCCGGTGCCATTCGATGGGTACGAATATTTCGTGCGCACGTTCGAGGGCAAGCAGTATCCGGTCTATTGCCGCCGCAAGCAGGATGCGGAAGAAGTGCTGCTGGACGCCAATGCGCTGGCGGCGGGAGAGAAGTATTTCCGCCTCGGCAACTACGCCGTGAGTCCGGATCACAGGCTGCTGGCATATTCGGTGGACCTGAGTGGCGACGAAGTCTACACCACCTGCGTGAAGGATCTGGCCACAGGTGCGCTGCTGCCCGACCGCATCGAGAATACGTATTACGGCCTGGCCTGGACAAACGACGGCCGATCCCTCGTGTACATCACGCTGGACGAAGCCAAGCGGCCCTACCAGGCATGGCGGCACACGCTCGGCGGTGGCATCGATGAACTGCTACTGGAGGAATCGGATGAACGCTTTCACCTGACGCTGGGGAAGACCCGCAGCCGGCGGTTCATTTTTCTGGAATTGAACAGCGCGGCATCGAGCGAGGTGCATTACCTCGATGCATCCGATGGCGGCGGCCGGCCGGTGTGTTTTGCCGCGCGGCGCCATGACATCGAGTACGAACTGGAGCATCAGGGCGACATATTTTATCTGCGCACCACAGATGGCGGACGCAATTACCGCGTGCTGACGGTGCCGGTTGCGAATCCCTCGATGGAGCACGCGCGGGAGTGGATCGGGCATCGCGAAGAGGTCATGATCGAAGCGGTGGACGCGTTTTCCGGGCACGTGGTGGTGACGGAGCGGGACCGCGGCTTGCTGCAATTGCGCATTCACCAGAACGGCGGCGATTGGCACACGGTGTCGATGCCGGAGCCCGCCTATGCGCTGTATCCGGCGGAGAACCTGATGTACGATACGCGCGAGTTCCGCTTCAGCTATTCCTCACTGGTCACGCCCACCAGCGTGTTCGCCTACGACATGGACACGCGAGAGCGCCGGCTGATCAAACAGATGCCGGTGCTGGGCGGTTACGATGCGTCGCGTTACGAAACGAAGCGGCTGTTTGCGACTTCGCCGGATGGCGTGAAAGTGCCGGTTTCACTGGTGCATCGCAGGGGCATGGTGCTGGATGGCAGGAATCCCATGCTGCTGTACGGCTACGGCTCCTACGGCATCAGCATCGACGCCGCATTCAGCGCCGACCGCGTGAGCCTGCTGGAGCGCGGCTTTGTTTACGGCATCGCGCACATCCGCGGCGGTGGCGATTTAGGCAAGACGTGGCATGACGCGGGCAAGCTCAAGCAGAAGCGGAACACGTTCGAGGATTTTATCGCGGCGGCGGAGTTTGTGATCCGCGAGGGCTACACGTCGCCAGAGAAGCTGGCGATTCTGGGCGGCAGCGCGGGCGGATTGCTGATGGGCGCGGTGATCAACCAGCGTCCGGATCTGTTCCGGGCCGTGGTGGCGAAGGTGCCGTTTGTCGATGTTCTGAACACGGCGACGGACCCCACATTGCCGCTGACGGTGATTGAATACGACGAATGGGGCAATTCGAATGAACGGGAATATTGGGATTATATCCGTTCCTATTCGCCCTATGACAACGTGCGGGCGCAGCCGTATCCGCACGTGCTGGCGACGGCGGGTTTGAACGATCCGCGGGTTTCCTATTGGGAGCCGGCCAAGTGGATCGCGAAACTGCGCACGGTAAACACGAGCGGCAGCATGCTGCTGCTGAAGACGAATATGGACGCGGGACACGGCGGCGCTTCGGGGCGTTATGAACGCATGAAGGAAACGGCGTTCGATTACGCGTTTATC
>CALFYN010000986.1 GCA_937952345.1 uncultured Acidobacteriota bacterium | reverse complement strand
AACGTGGAATATTCGAATGCCGTGTCGGCTTTCACGCTTGCCTATAGCGTTATGTTCACGCTCGGTGGACGGATGATTGATTTCTGGGGAACGCGCGCGGGGCTGGGGGTTGCCGTCGCATTCTGGACACTGGCGAGCCTGCTGCATGCGGCTGTGCGCGGCGCGGGAGATCTCACCGTGTACCGGTTCCTGTTGGGTGTGGGCGAAGGCGGCTGCTTCCCAGGCGCGGCGCGCGGCATTCTCGAATGGTTCCCGGCGCGCGAGCGTGCACTGGCAATGGGCATCGCTACCACGGGTGGTTCGGCGATGGGCGCTGTGCTTGCGCCGCCGCTGATTGTATGGGTGTCGACGCTGGTGGGATGGCGTGGCGCGTTTCTGGTGACAGGAGCCATCGGTGTGATCTGGGTGGCAGCGTGGTTTCTTCTGTATCGCACGCCAGCAGTGTTGCCGGCCGCGGAGGCAGCAACGGAAAAGCCGTGGCCGATGGCGAGGCTGATGGCGCGGCGAGAAGTGTGGGGTCTGCTGCTTTCGCGATTCCTTTTCGATCCCGTCTTCTACTTCTACATGTTCTGGATTCCGCAGTATCTGAGCCGCGAGCGTGGCGCATCGTTGGAAGAGATCGGCCGGCTGGCATGGATCCCGTTTCTTACTCTGGGTATCTCTTCGTTACTGGGCGGCGCGGTGTCCGATAGCCTGGTGCGGCGCGGTTGGAGCATCGGCAAAGCGCGCAAGTCGGTGATGTCGGCGGCGGCGTTTTTCACGCCCGTTTCGATGCTTGCGATGATCGCACCGGATTCGTTCTGGGCCGTGGTGTTGATGGCCTGCCTGATGTTCGCGCACGGCTTCTGGATGACAAACTATATGACGATGATCGGCGATCTGTTTCCGTCATCGAGCGTCGGGACGGTGGTGGGACTCACCGGCACCGCCGGCGGATTGGCCGGATTTCTCTCTTCGCTAGCCGTGGGGCGAATCGTGGATGCGGTGTCTTTCGGGCCGGTGTTAGTGACGTGCGGCGTGCTCTATCCGGTTGCGTTGGCGGTGTTGTTGTTGGCTATCCCTCGCGTGGAGCGGCTTTCGCTTACGCGTTAGCGGCGATGCCTTGCTGGACGGTGGCGATCACTGCGGCGCTGTCCCTGGCCCAGAACGCTTTCGTGTTGAGCCATAACCCGGGGAAGGATTCGGAGCGATAGACTCCATCGTCGTCCGGCTTCAAGGAGCGGTACGAGCCTCCGTCGAGCACTCGCCATTCCACCCGTGGGATGAGCGTTTCCAGCGTGATGTATTCCCGGACACCGGCGCGCTGGTAGAGCGCCAGTTTGGGCCCGAAGTCGACTTCGCGGCTGGTGACGCAAATCTCAACGGCCAATTCTGGCGCGCCGAAGAACTTATTTTCCGCGATTCGGGATTGGCCGCCGAATTCCGGAAGACGCCGCAGGTGAGCATCCGGCTGAGGCGCGCTCTCCAGCATCATCCATGTGGCGTTGTTGCCGGCTTCCAGTTCCCGCTTGGAGGATGCGTAGATCACTAGCCACGCGTGAATCAATGAATCGTAAAACCCATGGGAGGGACTAACAGGTGGCGGCACGTAGACAATCCCTTCAATCAACTCCGCATTCTTCAACTCGGGAGAATCATCCCACGCACGCAGAAAATCCTCGCGAGTCATCTTCATGCCGGTGACGAGCTTGTTGACGAGCAAATACTGCCTACCCTATCGCCTGTGCAAGATCGGCGATGATGTCGTCGGTGCTCTCGATGCCCACCGAAAGCCGCAGCAGATTGTCCCCGATTCCCATGCGCTGGCGCTGTCGCGGTGAGACATCGCGGTGCGACGCCATCGTGGGATACAGCACCATTGTGTGCACATCGCCGAGAGAAGTGGCCCGCACCACGAGCTTCAGACGGTCCATGAACCGGAAGACTTCGGGCTGGCCGGCATCCTTCAACTCGAAACTGATCATTGCTCCGAAACAATTTTCGGGAAATTGTTTCCGAATCACATCCGCGTCGGGATGTTTGGGGTCGGCGGGGAAATACACGCGCGCCACTGCCGGCTGCGACGCCAGCCACTGCGCAATGCGGCAGGCGTTCTGGCACTGCTTCTCAAAGCGCAGTGGGAAGGTCTTGATGCCGCGCATCGTGAGATAGCTTTCAAACGGTCCCAACACCGGCCCGGCGGTACGGCTCAGGGCACGCAGGGATTCGGCATGCGATGCGTCGGAGATGACCGCTCCGCCCAGCACATCGCCGTGCCCGGACAGATATTTCGTCAGGCTATGCACCACCAGGTGCGCTCCCAGTTCCAGCGGACGCACCATCACGGGCGTGGCGAAGGTATTGTCCACTACAAGTGCCGCGCCCACACCTTTGGCAAGTTCGGTGACACGTGCCATGTCGCCGACGCGCAGCAGCGGATTGGAGATGGTTTCCATCAGCACACAACCCGGCTTGTTCTCCGCGATCGCTTTTTCCACGGCGTCCAGGTCGCAGATATCCACCCATGTGGTTTCCACGCCCAGCGGTTCGAAAATGCTCTGCAGCATGCGAATGGTCGCGCCATAGAGGGCATTGGCCGCAATGATGTGCTTGCGCCGGTCAATCAGCGCCGTGGTGAGGGCGAACTGAATGGCAGTCATGCCCGATGAGCAGGCCAGGGCCGCAGCGCCGTTCTCCAAGGACGCCAGCAGCTCCTCCAGTGCACGGTTGGTGGGGTTTTCATAGCGCGCATAGGAGTCGCCGGGAATCTCGCGTCCGAACACCTTATCGAGAGTTTCCACCTCTTCGTAAATGAAGCTGGCCGCGGTGTAGATCGGCGTGGTCACGGGAATCGCCGCCGACGATTTCTTGCGATCCCCGGCATGAACGGCTTTCGTTTCGATCTTCACTTCTGTTACTTCCTCTTCCAGCGAACGCCCTCTTTGGTGTCTTCCAGGATGACACCCTGATCGAGCAATTGCTTGCGAATCTCATCGGCGCGGGCGAAGTTGCGGCTCTTCTTGGCGGCGGTGCGTTCGGCGATCAAGGCATCGATCTCCGTATCGCCGATCGCCCCTTCGGCCACGCTGGGCCGCAGCACATCGAAGACGGAATCGAAGCGCGCCAGCAGATCGAGCGCTTCGGCCACGTTGCCGGCCAGGAATTCACCAGCATCCATCGCCGTGTTCGCGTCGCGCACAAATTCGAAGACCGCGCCCAGCGCACCGGCTGTGTTCAAATCATCATCCAGCGCTTCTTCAAACTGACGTACGGCGGCCGCGGTACGTTCCTGCAATGCCGCATTCACGCCATCGGCGAACTTCGAGGTCTTCAAGCGCAATTCAAAATTACGCAAGCGCTCAATCGCCGTTGCTGCCGACTTCAGTCCGTCGAAGGTGAAGTTCAACTGCTTGCGATAGGGCACCGAGGCGAGCAGGTATCGCACTGTCTCGGGGGTGTAGCCCTTTTCAAACAGATCGCGCAGGGTGTAGAAATTTCCCAGCGATTTCGACATCGTCTGGCCTTCCACCATCAAGTGCTCGGTGTGCAGCCAGAAGCGCACGAACGGTTTGCCGGTGGCTCCCTCCGATTGCGCGATCTCGTTCTCATGATGCGGAAACACCAGGTCCACGCCTCCGGCGTGAATATCCAGGGTCTCGCCGAGGTACTTCATGGCCATCGCCGAACACTCGATGTGCCAGCCTGGACGGCCCGCGCCCAGTGGCGTATCCCAAGCGTGCTCGCCTTCCTTCTTCGCTTTCCACAACACGAAATCGCGGGCGTTTTCCTTGTCGTATTTATCGGTGTCCACGCGCGCGCCGGCCTTCATTCCTTCAAAGTGCAGATGCGCCAGCTTGCCGTACTCCGGGACCGTGGTGATGCGGAAATAGGTGGAGCCTTCGCTTTCATAGGTGCAGCCGTTGGAGGCAAGGCGTTCAATCACGTTCACCATCTCCGGAATATGATCCGTTGCCTTGCAGACGATCTCCGGTTTCTCCAGGCGCACCTTGCCGGTGTCTTCAAAGAAGGCCTTCGTGTATTGTTCGGTGTATTCGTATATCGACTGGCCGGCGGCGGCCGCCTGCTGGATGATGCGGTCGTCCACGTCAGTAATGTTCATGACGTGCTCCAGCGTGTAGCTGCTTCACGTCACCCAGCGCCTGATAATGTGCTGC
>CALFYN010000985.1 GCA_937952345.1 uncultured Acidobacteriota bacterium | reverse complement strand
GCGCCCGCACAATGCTGTCAATCGAAGCGCCCGCCTGCTTCGCCAAGGGCTGAAACGCCCAATGCGCACGTTGCTCGTCACTGATGCGAAACGACGCCAGCGGCTTCGTACTCGCCGGAAACACCGCGCCCTGCTGGATCCACAACGCGACGGCGTCCAACTCCTCCTGCGGCAACTTCCCCGGCGGTGGCATCTGAATCCTGGCGTGCGAGTGCTTGAGCACCTGCATCAGCAGGCTGCCATCCGCATCACCCGGCACGATCGCCGCACCCGAGCGCCCGCCCTTGAGCAGGGCTTCGCGCGAGTCCAGATGCAGTCCCGCTTGCGGCGCGGCCGTATGGCACGCGTTGCACTTCTTCACCAACAGCGGGCGCACTTTCGTTTCGAAGTGCTCCGCCGGGTCCTGAGCGGCAAGCGTAGCCGCAAGCATGAGAAGAATGCCGGTCAACATGGAATCCTCTTATTCTATGCGCTTGGTGAAGAGGCTGCGCCAACTCTCATCAAAGCGCGTCCAGCGCGAGCGCCGTTCGCCCACTTTCTCGCGATGCATCAGCCCGTGGCCGTTGGGACATACGGTCTCCGTCGCGGGAGCCTCCACCACAAGGCTGCTCCATGTGCCGATGCGCGCCGGACTGCGCAGTTGCTCAAAGCATTCCGGACAGCGCCCCAGGTGATCGCGCAGCGTCACGCCGGCCAGCACCGCGCACGCCATCGTGAACAGCCAGATATGCCAGATGCCCGCGGGCATCAGGTTCTCGGATAGTATGCGGGCCACCACGAACGACACCTGCGCCAATGCCGTGGTGCTCAGCAGCAGCCGCAACGCGAGCACTCCGTAACTGCGCGGCGTGGCATGCAGTTTGCGATGCAAGTAGGCAGCCCCGCCAAGGAACGCGAGCAACGCAATCCCCAGCGCCGTGTACAGCGTGTCCTGCCAGCGCGGCGTCTGTAAATAAGGAAACAGCCGGTGCACCAACTCGGGTGCGAGCCGCTGCAGTTGCCGCTCCGCCTCTTCGATGCTCAGCCCGGCTTTGCGGCGCAGGATCAATCCCGATGCCGCCGAGCCTTCGGGCAACGGAATGAAGTAGCGCAGCCGCTTCGAGACAAAGGCGAAGTTCTCGGGCAGCACTCCGGCCACGATGTAGCGCCGGTCCTCGATCAGCACGACGCGGCCGATCACGTTCGGGTCGCTATCGAACTGCTTGCGCCACAGGGTGTGGGTCAGCACCACATGATCGAGCGGCGCGTTGTGCAACGTGCGCCCTAGCGCCGGCGTGACGCCCAGCACTTCAAAGAAGTCGCGCGACACCTGGGCGCTGGCAGTGAGCCCATAGCGCACACGGAACCCGGCCAGCGCTTCCACCCACGGCGCGCGCCGCAGTTCCTCTTTGAGGCGCAGCGTCACGGTGGATAGCGAGATGCCCATGGCCGCGTAGGTGCGCTGCACGAAGGCGACGCGTTCCAGATGCAGCCCCGCCGGACGCTCCCGCGCGGGCAATCCGAACACCAGCCACAGCAGCGTCGCGATGGCGAAGCCCGCTGCTTCGAGCCGCAGTGGCCGCCGGTATTCTTCCCCGGGCTCGACGCGTTTGCGCGTGAACAGCGCATCGCGCAGGATGTTGCGGGCGATGGAATAGAACGGGACCGACTGGCGGTGCGCGAGTTCTTCCAGCCACTCTTCGCGCCACTCCCTGCGCTTCCCTCGCGGGAGCAGGAATTGGGTAAGGTTCAGCCAGGTGCGCGCCAGCCCAGCAGCCATAAATTGATGATCGCATGAGCGACGCGCGGCGATCGACATGGGTCGCGGTATTCGCGGTATCTGCCGTGATGGGAGTCGTCGTGGATTCTTCTACAGTGATTATCGGGCGATGTCGCCGAGGGTGGCGTTGGTGGCGCGGAGATAGTCCGCAGGGCTCAGCAAAATCTGAGTCCCGCGGACCCCCGCCGAGACTGCAATACTCCCGTGCAATTGCGCTGTCTCGTCAATAAAGACAGTATAGTCTTTTTTGCAAGCAAGTGCAGTAACCCCTCCCCTTACATACCCGGTGAGGGCTTGCACATCCTTCAACGGCACCAACTCCACCTTGCTGTTGCCACTGAGCCGGGCGAGTTCTTTCAACTGCAATTGCGTGCTGCCGGGGATCACGGCGAGGCACACTCCGTTGCGGTCGCCGCGGGCCACCAAGGTCTTGAACACCTGCTCGGGCGGCAGGCCGATGCGCTCGGCGACGGTCTCGGCATCGAGGTGATCGTCGCCCACTTCGTAGTCGCGCAATTCGTAAGCGATGCCTAAACGATCGAGAAGTCGGGCGGCGTTGGTCTTCACTATTCGGTGCGCTTGCGATAGGTGAACTTCTTCCAGTCCGTGGCGGCGACTCCGTTCAAGTCCCACACCACCTGGCCGGCGCGGACGGTGAGTTCGGCGATCAGCTTCTGCGTTCCGGAGCGGCGCGCGCCCGCGGAATCGAGATAGCCGAAGTTGCCCTTCTCGAGTTTGAGCACGGTGACGTCGGCGACAGCGCCCACGCTCAGGTGGCCGAGCTCTTCATGCTTGATCTCCTTGGCCGGGTTCCAGGTGGACATGCGAATGACGCTATCGAGCGTGGAGCCCATGGCGAGGATCTTCGACATCGTGTTCGTCATGTCCTTCATGCCGGCGTTCATGCTGCCGGTGTGCAGGTCCGTGGAGATCGAATCGGGCTCGAACTTCGCATCGTAAGCAGCCTGGACAACCGGCCAGTAAAAGCTGCCGCCGCCGTGGCCGATGTCGAAGATGATGCCGCGCTTGCGGCCGGCGATCATAGCCGGGTTGAGCTTGCCGTCGATGGCTTCATCGCGATGGCCGGAAAAACAATGCGTGTAGATGTCGCCGGGGCGAAGCTTGTCGAGGAACAGCGCGTTGATGTTGCGCTCCTTGGTGGCGTAGCCGAAGTCCACCATGACGGGCATGTTGGTGGCTTTGCCGGCGGCGACCGCGCCATCGACCGCGGGCCAGCCATCGCCTTTGTAGTGAGCGGTCTTGAAGCCCACGATCACATCTTTATTTGCGTTGGCCATGGCGATGGCCTGCTTGGGGTCCATGTCGGCGGGGTCGTGTTCGCTGTGCTCGCTCATGCCCCAACCGACGATGTTGAGCAGAGCAAAGACGCGCGTCTTGGCGCGGCGGATAACGCGATCCTTGAAGTCGGGAAAGTTGCGCCAGCCGGCGGTGCCGGCATCGACCATGGTGGTGACGCCCGAGCGGAAGCTGAAGGTGTCGGGGTAGACGCTGGAGTCGCCGGTGAGGACTCCGGCCTTGCCCGTGCCCGCGTAGACGTGGACGTGAATGTCGATCAGGCCTGGGGTGACATAGAGGCCTTTCACATCGGCGATGCGCTTGGCTTGGGTGGCTGGGATGTTGGCGGCCACGGCGGCGATCTTGCCGTTCGAGATGGCCACATCCATGAGGCGGCTGATATTGTTCTTCGGGTCGATGACGTGACCGCCTTTGAGCAGGAGGTCATAGGTCTGCGCGGAGAGCGCAGCGGTGAGCATTACTACGAGCACAGAGAGTCGAAGGGTCATGTTTAAGGTACCGTCAGAATGATCTTGCCCACGTTCTTGTTTTCGGCCATGTAGCGGTGGGCTGCGCCGGCCTGTTCGATGGGGAACTCGCGGTCAATGGTGGTTTGGAACGTGCCGTCGAGGAAGTTCTTCCAGAAACGCAGTTGGAATTGCGCGGTGATTTCGATTTGCTCGGCCCGTGTGCGGCTGCGCAACGTGGAACCGATGATGCGGAGACGGTTGCGGAGTACGGTGGCGAGATTCAACTCGCCTTTAGCCCCGCCGAGGAGCCCGATGCTGACCATACGCCCAAAACGTTTCAGGCATTGAATGTTTTTTTCGAGGTAGCTGCCGCCGACGCAATCGAGGATGACGTCGGCATCGGGGAATGGCCCGGTGGGGTCAATGATGGTGGCTCCGAAGGATTCGCAGAAGGCCACTTTCGATGTAGTGCGGACCGTGGCGTAAACGTTCGCGCCGGCTTCGCGCGCCATCTGGATGGCGGCGAGTCCGACACCGCTGGCGCCCGCGTGGATGAGTACCGATTCGCCGGTGGCAAGACGGGCTTCCATGAAGAGATTGACGAAGGCCGTGAGCCATGCTTCCGGGATGGCCGCGGCTTTCGAGAACGGCCAGTCTTCGGGGATGGGCAACAGCATGCTGCGATGCACGGCGGCCTTTTCGGCGTAGGCGCCTCCGGGTACAAGGCAGCAGACGGGGAGTCCGTCATGGAGTCCGGCGAGTTCGAGGCCGAGGATGTGGCTGGCGCCGGGCGGCGGTGGATAGTGGCCCGCGGCCTGGAGCAGGTCGGCGCGGTTGACTCCCACGGCTTTCACGTCAATGAGTACTTCTTCATATTGGGGCTCGGGGTCCGGCGTGGGGAGCCACTCTAATCCGTTGGGGGTGACTTGGATGGCGTTCATGAGTACACCTGTTTTGGGCCGCCGATAAACGCCGATGAACGCGGATGAAGAGAGGTCATGCGAGCACCTGTTTTACTACGTTGCCGTGCACGTCGGTGAGGCGGAAATAGCGGCCCATGTATTTGTAGGTCAGGCGCGTGTGATCGATGCCTAGCGTGTGCAGGATGGTGGCCTGGAGATCGTGCACGTGGACGGGGTCGCGCGTGATGTTGTAGCCGTAGTCGTCGGTTTCACCGATTGTCAGTCCGCGTTTGACGCCTCCGCCGGCGAGCCAGACGGTGAAGCAGCGCGGGTGATGGTCGCGGCCGTAATCATCTTTAGTGAGGCGGCCCTGGCAGTAGACGGTGCGGCCGAATTCGCCACCCCAGACGACGAGTGTGTCGTCGAGCATGCCTCGCTGCTTGAGATCGGTGATCAATGCGGCGGCCGGTTGATCGGTTTCCTTGCAGCGATTGGGGAGGCCTTTCGGCAGACCGCCGTGATGATCCCAATCGCGGTGATAGAGCTGGATGAAGCGGACGCCGCGCTCGGCGAGACGGCGCGCCAGAAGGCAGTTGGCGGCGAAGGTGCCGGGCTTTTTGGAATCGGGGCCGTAGAGGTCGAAGGTGGATTGCGGTTCCTTGCTGAGGTCGGTGAGTTCCGGGACCGAGGCTTGCATGCGGAACGCCATCTCGTATTGGGCGATGCGCGTGGAGATCTCGGGGTCGCCGGTTTCCTGGAGCTTGATGTTGTTGAGCTGGGCGAGCGAGTCGAGGTAGTTGCGGCGGTCCTGCCGTGTATAGTCGGACGGGTTGTTGAGGAAGAGAACGGGGTCGCCGACGGAGCGGAACTTCACTCCTTGATAGCGCGTGGGAAGGAAGCCGCTGCCCCAGAGGCGGTCGTAGAGGGGCTGGCCGCCGCCTCCCTGCCCCGGGCTGATCATGACGACGAAGGCGGGCAGATCTTCGGTT
>CALFYN010000984.1 GCA_937952345.1 uncultured Acidobacteriota bacterium | reverse complement strand
GCCCGCGATCCCCACGGCGCGGGAAGGGAAGCCGCTTGCCCGCCACTTCCAAATCGCGTTGCGATTCGATAATCTGCCCCCCACCCTCTGCCAGTCGGTATGCCTCCAGCGCCATTGCCCAGCGCCGCTTGCGCTCAGCCACTTTCTCCAACTGCACCTGCCGGCTCACGCCATCGTATTGGTCCAGATCCGCGTGCACATGCCCGATCGCCTTCGCCTCCTTCGCGAACGGAGCATATGGCTCTTCCCACCGGTCCGCATTGCGCATGATGTCCGAACTCAACACCAGGTTCGGAACCTTCGCCATCGCCGATGCCAGCAGCGCATCCGCTTCCGCATCGTCTTCATCGGCCAGAATCAAGTCGATTGCCACCGCTTTCGGCTGCGCCTCGGCCAGCACCTCCAGCGCCTTCGCCATCGTGCGCCGCAACTGCCGCGAACCCTTGTAGTCGATCAGCGTCTGGTCGTCGATCTCCACCACATACGTATCCTGCGCCCCCGCCTCCGGCTTGTTCAGCATCAGCAGCCAGTCGTAATAATAGTTGTCGATGCGCGAAGCAATCGGTGTCCAGCCCGCGAACAAGCCCATCAGCAGCGAACTCGCGCCGATCAGAAAATACGGCAATTTCCTCGGTCCAGCGGGGTCTGCCATTAGCGTCGCAGGCGGCGTTCGACGTCGGATGCGCTGCGTGGCAGCGCACCGGATAGCACCTTCGCCCCTGTCTCCGTCACCAGCACCATGTCTTCAATCCGGATGCCGGTATTCTCTTCCGGAATGTAAAGTCCCGGCTCAATCGTGATCACCATCCCCGCCGCCAGCGGCACATCCACCGCAGCATCGTGCACCTCCAATCCGACGTGATGCCCGATGCCGTGCGTGAAATACGTGCTCGGCGGCTGGCCCTGAATCGGCTTGCCGTGCGTATCCATGTATTGCTTCGCCGCCGTCACAATCGGCCCCCGCGAGCCAAAGCTCACCCCCGGCTTCACCGCCGCGATCGCCGCTTTCTGCGCCCCCAGCACCAGTTCATATAACTCGCGCTGCCGCGCCGTGAATCGCCCGCTCACCGGAATCGTCCGCGTCACGTCCGCCGCATACGCATTGCACTCCGCCCCCACATCCATCAGCACCACCTCTCCCGCGTCCATCCGCCGGTGATTGAATCCGTAATGCAGAATCACACTGTTCGGCCCCGACCCGATCACCGGCCGGTAGGCGTGCCGCTCACAGCCCTGCTCCATCATCACCTGCGTCATCGTTGCCGCAAGCTGATATTCGAACAACCCCGGCCTGGCTCGTTTCCACGCCGCCATGTGCGCATCCACCGTCACATCGATGCTCCGCTCGATCAATTCGATCTCCCGCCGCGATTTCACCATCCGTAACTTCGCGATCGCCTGCGCCGCATCCGCCGCCTTCAGTCGCCGCGCGATCCCGCCATCCTGCATCAGCCGGTTCAATTCCGCTTCCCACACGTCCGTACTCATCACCTTCGCAAATCCCGTGCGCTCGGAAGCGTCGCCGTCGCCCGCCGCCACCCGCCGTCCTTCATAGCGCTCCTTGCGCTCGCTCCGCGGCGGCAGAAACAAAATTTCATTCGGTTGCGATGCCGCGGGCAAAATCACCAGCACAGCACCCGGCTCTTTCCAGCCCGTCAAATAGTAGAAGTTCGCATCCTGCAGCATCGGGCTGCGCGGATCGTGCGACGTATCCGGCGCACCCTCCAGCACGATCGCCGCATCCGGCACCGCCGCCCGCAGCCGTGCTCTCCGCTCGCGGTACTCATCCGGAGACACCACGGCTGAGCCGATCGCGAGCAGCAAGGAAAGCCAGGGCATTTCTACCAAATTAGTACAATGCGAGGACCGCATGCTTTGGTCTCTCATTCTGCTCGCATTGATTCTCAGCCTCCTTGGACTGCGCGGCGAACAGGCGCGTCTGCGCTATTACCGCCACTGGCGTGACGCTTTGGACGGCCCCACCCCTCCCGCCACCGTCATCGTTCCCGTCAAAGGGCATGACCATGGCCTCGCCGAAAATCTCGCCTCCCTCGCTCGCCTCGATTACCCGGACTACGAATTGATCGTCACCGCACGCAGCGCCGGCGACGTCACCCCCGGCGATCTCCCCGCCAAAGCCCGCCTGATCCTCGCCGGCGCAGGCGATCCCGCCACCGGTGAGAAGATCAACAACCTGCTCGCCGCCGTGCGCGCCGCCAGAACAGAATCCGAAGTCTTTGTTTTTGCCGATTCCGACGGCCGCGTCTCCCCCCACTGGCTCCGAGCCCTCGTGTCCGCCCTGCACCAGCCCGGCGCCGGAGCCGCCACCGGCTACCGCTGGCATCTCCCCGAAAAGCTCACCGCCGCCAGCCTCCTCCGATCCGTCTGGAACGCCGTCATCGCCGGAGGCATGGGCCCCGGCCGCAACAACTTCTGTTGGGGCGGAGCCATGGCCATCCGCCGCGAAACATTTTTCACCCTCGATGTTCCGGCCTGGTGGAGCGGCGCAATCAGCGATGACTACCGGCTCAGCCAGGCCGTCAAAAACGCGGATCTCCGCATCGCCTTCGCCCCAGGCGCCCTCGTAGCTTCCACCGACACCACCTCCATGCCCGAATTCCTCTCCTGGATTCGCCGCCAGATGATGATCACCCGCTTCTACGCCCCGAACCTCTGGCGCCTCTCCGTCTTCGCCCACACCGTCTATTGCGCCGCCATGCTGGCCGCCCTCAAAATTGCCACTGTGGCATCCATCGCCGCCCTCACCCTGCAACTGGCCGTCGGCATGTACAAGGGCTGGAACCGCATCCGCTGCGCGCGCCTCGTGCTACACGAATATCCCATTCTGTTTCAAACATTTGCCCTGCTGCACGTTTTATTGGTTCCCGTAGGCACCTGGCTCTGGCTCTACTCTTCCGTCGCCGCCGCGTTCGGCAACGTCATCGAATGGCGCGGCTATCGCCTCCCGCTCCGCCGTCTGCCCCCCGTCACCGCGAAGTGATCGATGGCTCCGTCCAGTGAGCTTTGCC
>CALFYN010000983.1 GCA_937952345.1 uncultured Acidobacteriota bacterium | reverse complement strand
CGCCGCCGGTTGGCGCTCCGATACCCGGACCTTCAAAGTCTCCGTATTCGTTGGCCAGGTCTTCACCCTCCTCGGCCAATAATCAATCCATCGCCGCTTCGCAAACCCGCAGTCGAGCGCCTCGCAACACATCGATAACTCATACAAAAACCGGCGAAAGCCGGCTTACTGTTACTAAAATACTGCAATACCAGTACAAAGATAATATGGGTCATCGGGATAACTCTTGAGAAGATTCGGCATTTATTCTGAGTGTTTTCTCCCGCCGATTGGGGAATGATGAATTGTGGAGGAATTCTCAGCTTGCTAATTCCCATTCTGCGCGCGAGGATCGATTGCCTGCTCAGGAGTCTGTCCGGACTCCCGCTCCACGTGGCATTTCCCAGCGAATCCATCGCCGCACGGGACAACCTGCACGATCCGCCAGAGCCCGCCTTTCTGGCGTCAACCAACGGCACAGCGCAATAGCTTGGCCGTTTCCAGTCAAACGGAGTACGACAATGGAGCCTTCCACCGTCGTGTTGGTCGCGGCATTACCGGTGGTGTATTGCATCGCCGGCGCCGCCAGGTACAGTGCGATCGCAAAATCCGCCCGGCTCGCCCATCGCCGCCCGGCCCACCCAAACGACGCTACCCACACTGCCTCCGTAATCGCGCTCGCCGCGGCCGCCTCCGGCAATCGCGGCGTGGACTGGAGCCCCACGGCGCCACCATCCCCATCGGCTATCGAACAAACGCGCTGACAGCCCGTCCGGACAACATTCCCGCTTCTGCACGTGGTGATTCTGGAGTGGAAATCAACAACGGGCATCAACAAAGTTGAGGATCAGTGCCCGCTTCATGATCCGTCCCGTTCTCCTTAGGCACACACCGCAAAGACACAATCTGCCGCTGCCCCTCCAACTACCGCACGGCATCGAAAGATGCCTTCCAGTTCTTCATCGCTCCATCCCATCGGCGCTGTTCATTCCCGGCCAACACCCGTTGCCGCATCCGTCTGAACGGTACCCACTTCGCTGCTCTACAGCACCGAATGCCCCGAACGCGTACTGTGCTCCAGTCTCGCCCGCAAGGACGAAACAAGTTCGTACTTCGATGTTTCCATGGGAACGCCGTTCCTGCCCTCGGCTTTCGCATGAAGCTCTTCCGATAGGCCGGCCCACGCATTGGCGATTCGCTTCACGATGGCCAGACACTCCTCGCATTCCGCCGTGCAGGCCGTCGATGCGTGCATTGCCCGGCCCCGCACAGGTTCCACACCCGTCGCAACCAGCGGAGCCGTCCGTCCGTTGGCCCGCAACACGCCCACAGGCGCATGCGCAATCTCCTCAGAGGCATGCGCTCCGGTCGGCTTCGGCACAGGGAGCCGGTCTACATGATTCGCCGCCTTTTTTTCCACCGGCGCCGCCGGGATTGGCGCCAGCGTTTCATGCTCCGCCAGGCGCAGTCTCCGGTCCGTCAGGTTCCGATCGTAGATTTCGGTTCCCAGCAGATAAATCGCCAGCAGCGACAGCGCCGCGACCAGCACATGGTGGATGCTGTCCATATACAGCTTGCCCCCTGTCCAAATGCCTTGCGCATGCAGAAAACTGGTCGTCTGCGCCAGTGACATCAGGCCAACCGTCAAGGTCAACAGCCGTAACCGAGGGCTCGGCCCCCTCCGCACCAGCAGAAGCGCACAAGCTGTGGCGATTAGATTAGCGATAACCATCGGAGCAGCGGCGGAATTCATTATTTTAATAACCTCTGACTCCCATCATCATCGAAATTAAATGACAAAACACTCAGCAATGTACTCGACCAGCATGCCAATTGTCCCCGATTACCAGCGTCTGCCGGTGTACCAGTATGTCCACTGTACGCGTACTGTAAGCAGAAATCCCCTCCGGCGCGCACGATCCTCATAGTAAGGATCACAACTCTCGAAAATAATTTTTCCTGCCGCAACCCGTTCAAAACGCGCCACAAGCGCCACGCACCCATCCCCGCGCCCCATCTTTCCCAATATCCCGCGCATTATTCTACAATCGATATGAAACCCTTCACCCCAGCGCAAATCACGGTCCTTCAGGCCCTCGCCGCAGGCGCCACCGTGACCGCGGCTGCCCAGCTCGCCTCCGTCT
>CALFYN010000982.1 GCA_937952345.1 uncultured Acidobacteriota bacterium | reverse complement strand
CGGGGCGCGATACGGCCAGCATCCAATCGCCGCGCCGTTCGAAATCGCGAGCGGCCATGGCCATGTCTTCCGCGCTCAACAATCGTCCGAGCAGTCCTTTGCCGGCGAAACGTCCCAGTGCATATCCGCCCACGCAGGCTGTAGTCATTCCCATCCAGCCGGCGGCGGCGCCCAAGGGAAAGCCCAGCAGGTAGCCCGCGGACGTGCTGACGATGCTGGAAGGAATGGGCAGCACGATATCCGACAGCAGCAGAAGAACGATTGCGGCAAAGGAAAACTCCTTGCTGCGCTGGGCATGCAGCATGGCTCCGGCCCAGGCGTTCATGGGGTCTTCCCAAAGCGCGAAGGGAATGAGGATGAGAACGAACAGTACGCCCACGGCAAGGGCGAGTTTCCGGCGGTGGGGAGACACTTACTTGCGCGCGGTGAGCACCCGGGAAGGATATCCGGTCTGGCGCACGGTGTGGTCCTTCTCGATGCGGAATTCGAAATCGGTCAGCATGCCGGGCACTTTGTTTTCCACCTGGCGGCCCCAGAACGCCGGCACCATCGTTCCACCGATTTGATAGAAGGTGTTGAACAGTTCGGTGTTCTCGCCGATCAGAACCAGCGTGAAGCTGCCGCCGGGACGCAACACGCGCTTCACCTCGGCGATGGTCCGCAGGATATCGTCCTGGCTGAGCAGTTCCAGCAGGTAGCAGCAGACGACGGCGTCGAAGATTTCATGGCGGAAGGGCAGGTGCCGCGCATCGACGGCCTGGCAACTGGCTTTGGCGGCGGGATACTCCTGGTTCACTTCGCGCTGCGTGCGCGCGGCCATCTTCGGCGACAGGTCGAGCCCGATGGTGGTTCCTCGCGGATTGGCTTTCACCAGGCGGCGGAACATCTCGCCGGAGCCGGTGGCGATTTCCAGTACGCGCATGCCGTCGCGGATGCCCGATTGCTCCAATGCACAGCGGTGGGCCCGCTGGTGGAAGAACATTGTCGAGAAATGATAGATGGACGACAAACGGTCGTAGACCTTCTTGGTCCGTTCGGCAATGGTTACGGGCAGGCGGTCTTCGAGGCCGGCCGAAAGCACCGCAGTCTTGATCAGGTTCTGCATGAGCGTCTATCTAGGATACCGCTGTAAGGGCATTCGTGAGTTGGGGGATCTCAATTTCCGTTCGGGTGCCCTCCCCGGGCGAACTGTGGATGCTTAATCGAAAGTCGTTTCCATACAGAACCTTCAATCGTTCGTTCACGTTGCTTACTCCTATCCCTTGTTCAAAGAGGTTGGCCAGCTTCTCTTCGGCGATGCCCACGCCATTGTCCTCCACGGTAATCAGCAGGCGATTGCCGGCCATGCGGCTCATGAGGCGGATGGCGCCGCCTTCCACCTTCGGGCCCAGCCCATGCTTGATGCTATTTTCCACGATGGGCTGCAGCACCATGCTGGGGACCAGCACATCCAGAGTCTGTGGGTCCACTTCCTTTTGAAACCGCAGCTTTTCGCCAAAGCGCACCAGTTCGATGGACAGGTAGTCTTCGATGAAGCTGAGTTCTTCGCGCATGGAGGAGAAGTTTTCCTGCTTGCGCAACAGCCGGCGAAGAATATTGGAAAGCTTGTAGACCATTTTGCGCGCCTGCTCGGGATTGGTGCGGATGAGCGAGGACACCGAGTTCAGCGTGTTGAAGAGGAAATGCGGATTGATCTGGCGGGTGAGTGCGGCCAGGCGGGCTTCCGTCAGCAGCGCCACCTGCGCTTCCAGCTTGCGCTCATTGCGGGTGTTGTTCCACACCTTCAGCGGCAGAATCACGGACAGCAGCGTGGTGAGATAGGTGGCGATCACCGTTCCGGTGCCCGGATCCTCGGGATAGAGCACGAAGACGAACTGCTTGCCGAAGAGGCGGCCGAGATTCACCAGCAGGAATTGCCCGAAGAGAACCGTGAGCAGGAACGCCAGTTGAAACAGGAGGCGGTAACGGCCGGAAGGGCCGCGGAGAATCTTCACGATCCCAAGACCGAAAAACGGCGACATGCGCCAGATCTCTTCCTTGTCCGGTGCGAGGTCGCGCAGCAATCCGCCCACCACGCCGACACCGGCGTACAACGGCATGGCCAGAAACTCGCCGTGCAGCATGGCGGGGATGGAGATCAGAATCCCGCCGGTCAGCCCTGCCACGTAGCCGCCGATGAGTCCGCAGAGCAGGCAGCCTTCCAGGCCCAGATCGACGCCCTGATAGCTGTTGCGGCTGAGAACGCGCATGATGACACTGGTTCCGAAGACGACGGAAAACAGCAGTGCGAGGCGGAAGCGCTGTTCCAGGGAGCGCTCTTCTTCAAGCAACATGCGCTGCACGAAGGTGGGGCGGGCGAGCACGCTGGCTAGTGACGCCGAAACGGCGAGCTTGACGAACAGGATGACCAGATATTGTTCGAGCATCGCCGTCTTATAGAAGCAATTATAATGGAAAGACAGCCCTCCGCTGTTTCATCCGCAATATCGATCCATGACTTCCGCTGCTTCGCTCCGCATCGAAAAGGCCGCCGAGGCCGAATTCCCGACTCGCTTTGGAAAGTTCCGCATTTACGGATTCCGCGGGCATTACAGCGACCGTGTGGAGGAAGCGGCCGTATTGGTGATGGGTGACCTTGGGCTTCCGGAGCCGCCGCTGGTGCGCATTCATTCGCAGTGCCTCACTGGAGACGTGTTTCACAGCCTGCGCTGCGATTGCCGGTCGCAATTGGAGCTGTCCCTGAAGCAGATTGCCATCGAAGGCCGGGGCGTGCTGCTCTACGAGATGCAGGAAGGACGCGGCATCGGGCTGATCAACAAGCTGCGTGCCTACGCCTTGCAGGACGAAGGCGCCGATACGGTGGAGGCGAACCAGGCGCTCGGCTTCGAAGCGGACTTACGCAATTACGAGCTTCCCGGCGCGATTCTGCGGAGCCTGGGTTTGACCAGCGTGCGCCTGCTATCGAACAATCCGGAAAAGATCGAGGCGCTCGAAAAGGCGGGGGTGCGGGTGGCCGAACGTGTGCCGTGCATCGCGCCGCCGCTCGATACCACGGAAGATTACCTGCGCACGAAGAAGGAAAAGCTGGGGCACCTGCTGGAAGGTTTCTAGGCCGGGTTTACAAATGGAACGGGGGCAAGCCGCGAACGGCCTGCCCCCGATTTCTTTGTCGCGTTGCTTTAGCGAACCGCGATCGACACTCCGGTTTGCGATGCCGCCCCGCCGATGGTTACGGTGAGTGGCACGGCGTTGCCGGTGGGCGCATCCGCCGGGATGAAGAACGACACCTGGCAGAGGCCGAGCACGGTGGTTGGCACCGAGCCCGCGTAGATCACTTGCGCGTTGCGATCCCCGACGCGCACGGTGACGTTGGCGATGGGGTTGCGCAACTGATTCGCGTTCGAGATCAACCCATCGACGCCGGCCGGTGCGGTCTGCCCTTCACCGGTCAGGTAGACGGTGGCGAACTGTCCGCGAGCCACGGGGTTGTTCGGCCCGTTCAGCGAGAAGTCGTTGTTGAGAATCGCTCCCTGTCCCGACCCCTGCTGATTGGTGGTGAAGATGCCGGGTGAGGCATCGACCACGCGAACGTTGAGCGGAGCGCTGCGAACGCCCTGGTATTCCACCACGACGTTCGCCGAGGCGCGGCCCGCCATGGCGTAAGGCACGATGGCGCTAACCACGTCGGCGCGTGCGTAGATCATCGGCGCCGGGATGTTGTCGAACAGCACCCGGACTCCGTTGAGGTTCGTATCCACCAGTCCGGCGGATGTCAGCCGCAGTTGTTGCAGCGTCGCCGGGCCGAGGTTGGAGCCGAAGATCGCCACGATCATGCCGGGTGCCGCCGCGGTCGGCAGGAAGCTGGCCGCGTTGGTCATCGACAGAACCTGTGGCGTCGCCACGGCGCCGTAGTTGAAGGTGACCGGGATGGTGATGGGCGAAGCCAATCCCAGGTTGATGGTGATGGTTGCGGAGTAGTTGCCCTGCGGCAGGTTGTTCACGTTGGGGCGCACGGTCAGCGTGGCCGGCGTGATGCCGGAAGCAGGAGTCACTTCCAGCCAGTTCGGCTGTCCCGCTCCCACCGTCACCGCAGTGCTGTAGTTGAGGTTGGCCGCATTCGATGTCAGCGTAATGGTCTGCGCCGCCGGTGCGGTGCCGATCGTCGTGGCGGTGAACGCCAGCGTGGTCGGGTTGGCCGTAATGGTGGGTGCGTTCACCACATTCAAGGTGACGTTGATCACCTGCGGTGAGTTGGGAGCGCCGGCCGCCGCTACCACGATAGCGCCAGTGTAGGTGCCGGCCGGCAACGACGCAGCGCTCACCGAAATGTTTACGGTTGCCGGGGTAACGCCGGTGGAAGGAACCGCCGACAGCCATCCGCCTCCGCTATTGGTGGAGACAGCCGCGCTGTAGTTGTACTGTATGCCGCCCGAAGAGAGCGTGAGGCTTTGCGAAGGAGGCGTCCCGCCACCCAGCACCTGGGTGAAGGTCAGCGTGGTGGGCTGCACGGAGAATCCGCCCGTACCTCCGCCACCCGCGCCGACCTGATACACGACGGGGATCACCAGGGGACTATTGCCGGCGGCACCCGCGGTAGTCGCGGTAGCGGTCACGGCTCCATAGTAAGTGCCATCCACCAGCCCGGCGGGATTCACCGATACCGAAATGCTGCCCGGCACGGTTTGGATCGCCGATAACCAGCCGGTACCGGAGGAGGTGGTTGCCGCCACCTGGAACGGCACCGTGGCGCCGGTGGTGGAGACGGACACCGTCTGCGGGGACGGGGTGATGCCGGCTTGCCCCTGGAAGCTCAGTGCGTTCGGCACGGAATTGAACAGCGGAATGCCGCTCACGTTCAGCGTGACGGGAATGGTGATGGGCGCCTGGCCGAACGCGGTGAAGGACACCGTTCCGGTGTAGACTCCTCCGGGGAGATTGGCGGCGTTGACCTGAATGGATACGTTCGAGGTGGTGGTTCCGCTGGTGGGCGTCACCGACAGCCACGATCCGCCGGCCGGGGTGTTGATGTTGGAATTGACCGTGTATCCCACGGTGCCGCCGTTCGAGGAAACTTCAATGTTCTGCGCCTGTCCGGCGGGTACCGACCCTCCGATCTGGTAGTTGAAGTTCGCCGAGTTGAGGTTCAGCCGCAGCACCGGCGTGGAACTGACATTCAGCGTGACGGGGATGTTGGTGGTGCCGGATCCGCTGAATGTTACGGCGACCGTGCCGGTGTAGGTGCCCACCAGAAGATTGGTGGGGTTGACACTCACGGCCACCGCGCCAGGGGCGGTGCCGCTGATCGGTGTCACGTTGAGCCACGATCCGCCGCTAGCCGTGGTGGCGGTGGCTGTGAAGGAACCAACGGTTCCACCCGCGGTGCCCAGCGCCAGGATTTGCTGCGGTGGATTGTTGGTACCCAACTGATGCGCGAAGCTGAGTGAGGACGGCGAGACGAATCCGGAGGTTGTCGCCACCGTGCCCACGGTGAGATTCACCGGGATCTGCGCCACGGTGATGCCGCTCACTGTAACCAGCACTTGTGCGCTGTAGAAGCCAACCGGCAAGGATGCGGCTCCCGTCGGTTGTACTGTGATGATTGCTGTCGCCGGCACGCCGGAGGTGACGCCGCCGGAAACCGGACCCACCGAGAGCCACGAAATGTTGTTCGAGACGCCGTTGTGGGTGACCGTGTAGTTCACCGAGGACGGAGACTGCAGAGTGACCGTTTGTTGCGCCGGAATCGCGCCGCCGGGCGTGTAGTTGAAATTCAACAGCGTGGGATTGACGCTGTAGCCGGGTTGGGTTCCTCCCCCGCCGCCGCCTGTTCCGGTGACGTTCAGCGTTACGGTGACGATGGCGTCGGGCAGGCCGGACGAGCGTACGAAAATCTGCGCGGTGTAAGTCCCCGCCGTGATATTGGATGGGGGTTGCACGATGGCGTTGATCGTCAGATTCGGCGTCGTGGTCCCACCCGTGTTCGAGACGCGCAGGAATCCGATGGCGTCATTCCGGATCTCCGCCGTGAAGATGACGGCCGACTGGGAAATGATGGTGAACGGTTGTTGTGCCGGAGGTGGCTGTCCAATGGCGTAGTTGAACGTGAGCGCGCTGGGCGAAACGCTCAGCGCCGCGGACCCGCCGCCTCCGCTGGTGCCGGGTACAAAGGTGACCGGGATGCTCTGTTGGATGCTGTTGTTCACAATGACGAGAACGGATCCGGTGTAGGTTTGTCCCACTGTCAGCCCAGCCGAACTGGCGGAGACGGTGAACGACACCGTGCCAGAGCCGGAACCGGAGGCGGGAAGCACGGAGAGCCAAGCTCCTCCGGAAGTGGTGGTTGGGGTCGCGCTGTAGGTGTATGCGCCAGTGGTGTTCGGAATGATGCTCACCAGTTGCGAAATCTGGTTGACGTTGAAGTTGATGTTGGATGGGGACAGCGAGTAACTTGTGACGGTTCCGCCCCCGCCGGTGGTTCCCGGCGTGAAGGTGACGGTGATGTCCTGGAACTGAGCGCCGATGGTGACGCGGACGGTTCCGGTATAGGTCTGTCCAGTGGTGAGACCCGTGGGGTTGGCGAAGATGCTGAACGCCTGCGCGCCGACCACGTTGCCCGGCGATGACGTCACGCTGGTGCTGAGCCATCCCTGCCCCGTGGTGGTGAAACTCGTCAGCGAGTAGGAATAGGCGAGCGCGGTGTTCTGCGGGGTGATGGTCACCACTTGCTGCGTGGTCGATGCGTTGA
>CALFYN010000981.1 GCA_937952345.1 uncultured Acidobacteriota bacterium | reverse complement strand
CCTACGACGGCTCTCGCGCCAACTGGAAGCCCGCCGATCCCAAATCCGTCGGCGACGCCACCGGCCGCACCCTCCGCATGGTCATCGAAGCTACGGCCGCAAAATAGATTCCAGCAGCGGATACGCGCGTACGCCGTTCCAGCGGTGCGCCCCGTCAAACGAATCCACCTCCAACTTCTCCAAAGCCGCGTACGCCCGCCACGCCGGACGCATCCGTTCCAGCGCCGGCTCAATCCAACTCTTCACCATCAAACCGTCCTTCTGCCCCACTTCAAACAAGCACGGACGCGGCGCAATCAACGCCGAAATCTCCGGCACATCGCCATACTGCAATAACCCCTGAATGATCTGCGCCCCGCACGAGTACCGCCCCATCACCCGCTCCTGCAACACATTCAACGCCCCCGAAACCACCGCCACCCGCACCCGCGCCGACAACGCCGCCGCCATCATCGTCATCCGCCCGCCCAGCGATAATCCCACACACCCCAGCCTCCGCGAATCCACCGCATCGTGCCCCGCCAGCATTTCCAGCGTCCACAGCGCATCGCGCAGATTCTCCGTCAGCAGCACCTTCCCAAACAACTGCATCCGCGCAAACGTCACCGCGCACGGATCCTCGCCCTTGTAATCCTCCCGCTTCCCCAATCGCACTCCGAACGGCGTGAAGCACGGAGTCGCCACCACATACCCCCGCCGTGCCAGTTGACGCCCGTAATCGTAGTTCGCCCCCGCGATCTCCTTCTTCCGCTCCTCCGTATCGTCAATCCCCGCCACCGAGTCATTCCCAAACCGCCCGTGCCCATGCAGCGCCAGCACGCCCGGCCGCTTTCCCGCACGCCCCTTCGGAACCAGCAAATGCACCGGCACGTCCCGCTCGCCATCCGCCCGCAGCAACAATTCCTCCCGCCGGTATTCCCCGCAATCCACCTCCCGCACACGCTCCGCCCGCCACTTGGCAGGAACCGCATACGATCCCAGCGACGCATCCAGCTTCGCCCGAAAGCGCGCCTGCCAAACCCGGCACTCCTCCACGGAGCCGCCACGAAACCGCATCCCCAACGGCGCTCCGGCCGCCATCTGCCGGATCTCCTCATGTACCGTCTGTCCGTTCACCGCGCACACCGCGCCGCACGAAAGCATCCAATCCCGTCGAGTCATAGTGGCCTCAATTCCCGCCCATCATGACACAAAGTGCTATCCTGAAGACTCCACCGTTTCAGGGAATCCGATTCCCTCCCTAATGACCCCCGCGAGCGAAAAAGCCGCACCCCCGCCGCTTTCTCTCCTGCAACCCTCCATCGCCTACAAACTCGCCTTCCGCGAATCAGGAGTTGCGCCTTGCCCTTTCAAAACTTCGTGGCCCATGCCTTCACGCCACACACCATCCGTGCTCTCGCTCCGCAAAGCCCTGGCGTGTTCGGAATTTCCAGCGCACGGGAGTGGATCTACATCGGAGAATCGGATAACATCCAGCAGGCTCTCCTGCTCCTCTTTGCCGGGAACAGCAGCCCCTTGATGGCCCGCCAGCCCACCGGCTTCGTCTTCGAACTGTGCCATGCCGCCGTCCGTACCGCCCGCCAGGATCGCCTCGTCATGGAGTATGAACCCGTCTGCAATCGCACCTGGGATCAAGCGTCCGCACGGCAAGACGGTACCCGATGAAGATCTCCACCTTCCTCCTCACCGGCTTTCGCAGCGAGCAGTCTTTGCGGATCTACACCTTCCAGCGTGTCGAGGCAGA
>CALFYN010000980.1 GCA_937952345.1 uncultured Acidobacteriota bacterium | reverse complement strand
TTCAGCAGTCGGAACCTGCGTTCTCGAGCAGGATGCGATTATCATAAGACTGGAAATTATTGCGCTCGTAAGATATCGCATATCAATGTCCTCCTCACGGGCAACTGGTGCGCGTGATCTGATAAAGCTTGTCGTACGCCGGGCGGATATGGATCGGTTCACGGAACGGCACATTAACAAGTTCTTTTCCGTTCTCGTCCATCCCGATCGCCTTGTCGCCGACGCGCTTCCATTTCCGCATTATTCGTTCGCTTGAACCGAACAAACCGAGAAGGCTCGTCAGATCCTGATCGTTCGGAGCGTTTCGGTAGACCTCGATGGCCTTATCGACACCGGGACCGAACATTTGCTTTGTGAACGACGTCGGAACATGGATCGGCGGAATGTAATAGACGTTCGGTTCGAGGCCGAACTGTGGAAACAGCGGCAATGCGACCTTTTTTATGTGAACCAGGTAATCGAGCGGGTTATCGCCTCCTAGATAGGACACGCCCATGCGGTGGACATTGTGGACCTGCATCCAGTGGCGCAGTTGGCGGATGTCCTGGCCCCAATCGACGTTGCTGTCGGAAAGGTAACGGAGGGCGCGCTTGGGTCCGCCGGAGGCGAAATTGAAATAGGAAAGATAGACGGGATAGTGAATCAGCAGCGGCACAACCATGGCGGCGAGTACGGCGGGGGCCAGCCATTTACGGGATCGCCAGTGTTCGAGGGCGGCGGCGCCGACCAAGACCGCTAATGGAAGGCAAGGGAGAATGAGCCGGAATCCGAATTGGAGCGAACTGAAGGACGCAGCCGCGAAGTAGATGGCGGGTGGAATGGCGAGGAGCGGAGCGAAGCGCAGTCCGGCCAGGAACAGCAGCAGCAGAACTTCGGGCGCCTTTACCAGCGCGGCGATGAGGAAGTAGGCACGATGTCCGCCGCCGTAGCGCTGCCCGAGCAGATAGACCGAGTTATCGGAACGGGCGTTGCCCACGAGCGAACCCACTCCGTGGGCGATCTGGCCGGGCAGGGGTATCCATCCCCACCAGCGGACCTCAAACTGGCAGGCGACGATGGCGAGAGTGTAGGCAATGAGGGCTGCGATGCCGAGGTGTGCGACCAGGCGCCGGAGGTGGGTACGCGATCGTGCGATGATCCAGACGGCTCCGATGGGAAGCAGGATCAGCATGGACAGCTTCGCCAGCAGAGCCAGTGCCGCGGCGAAACCCAGCAGGGCGGCCGAGGGCAAGGTGGGCAACTTCCAATAGCGCCACGCCATGTACCAGAACAGCAGGAAGCCGAAGGCGCTGGCGTGATCATTTTTGAAGAGCACAGCATGCCCGAGCGCCGTGGGCTCGAGCAGGAAGAGCAGCATGGCGAAGACGGCGGTTGGAGGCGAGTAGAGCTCGCGACCCCACCACCAGAGCAGCAACGCCGTGGCCACGGGGAAGACCAGCAACGGAAGGCGGGCGCGGAACATTGCATCGCGGATGCGGTCTTCGTTCATGCGGCGCATCATGTCGAGCGAGATCATCCACTCATGGCGCGTCTTCCAGACGGGGTGCGATTCTTCGACGATGGGAAACCCGGCCGTGGCGGCAGCCCAGCCACCGACGATTTTGATGAGCGGTGGCATGTCCCGCGGGAGAAGCCGGTCGTTGCCTTCCCAATAGAGGATGGCGGACAGAAGATGGCTGGGTTCATCCACGGTGACGCCGGTGCGGCGGATCAAGGTGGTCGAAAGCAGAAGCCAGCCGGTCAGCAGAATGGCGACCGTGGCGAGTTCCCAGCGGGCAATCGCGGGGCGGTGTAATCCGGAAGGCAGCATCCGTCGTCTTATCTTCGGAGAAAGTATTCAGTATGACGCGTTTCTTGGGGGTTCTGTTGGCAGCGGCGGGTTTGTGGGGACAAACGGCTCCGCCGCATGTGCTTTGGGACACGGATCAGGTGCATGAGGTGCGCCTGACTTTTTCCGATCCGGATTGGTACAACACGCTACGGGGGGATTTTGAGGGCAAGGATTATC
>CALFYN010000979.1 GCA_937952345.1 uncultured Acidobacteriota bacterium | reverse complement strand
TCCGCCGCGGCCGTTGCAGCAACCCCGCCGCGCCGCTCAGAAACGCACGGCGCGAACTCCGATGGACAGCGACAGCCCCCCCAACTGTATAAAGTTGCTCTCCGTTGTGGGGCAGACGCCCTCGTCTGCGTCCGACCCCCTGGTCGGACTCTCCGCCCCTCGCGACTTCATCGGAGCGGAGATTGCCATAGCCGGCCACCGAAGCCTTCATCGCCTAAAAGCTCAACCGCAGCGCAAGCTGTATATCACGCGGGTTGTTGGCTTGCGTGTTCACCCGGTTGAACTGCACGTTCCCGAAGCTCCCATTCGGCTCCCCGAACCGCGGCGTGTTAAACACATTGAAGAACTCCGTCCGGAACTGCAGCGTCCACCGATCCGTAAACGAAAAATTCTTAAACAGAGACACATCGAAATTCCGCTGCCCGTCGCCGCGAACATCCGGCAGCGTCCGCGGTGAACTCCCGAATTCAAACGGCCCCGGAGCCGCGAACACCGATGCATCCATATACGCATCCAGCCGGTCCGTCACCGGTCCGGTCTTCTTCGCGCTCCGCCCCAGATTGTGCGGCCGGTTCGCGCCCGACTGCGTAGCGATGCTGTTCCCCACCGCAATCGGCTGTCCTGTCGCAAACGTCGTGATCCCGTTCATCTGCCACCCACCCAGCAGCAGATCCACACCCCGTGGCGCGTCGCCCAGGAACCGCTTCCCATGCCCGAAAGGCAATTCCCACACGTAACTCACCACGAACCGTGACGAGATGTCCTGCGGATCAATCGCCCGGTCCAGTCTCCGGTTGTACTGATCCTGGAACGAAGGCGCATTATCCAGGAAGCTCGTGTTCCACGGACTCACGTCCCCAATCAGCTTCGAGAACGTGTACGCGCCCAGCACGCTGAACCCCTGGCTCAACCGCTTATTCACCTTGAACTGCGCCGCGTGATAAATCGACGAGCCGAGTTGCGAAACATTCGAATTCAGCCCCTGAAAGTGCGGAAACGGCAACAGCAGTTGCCGCCGCGTCACCGTCGCCGCCGCCAGCGGCCCCGCGCTCACCAGCCGCTGGAACGGATTCGCCACCGCCTGCAGCAAACTCTGCCCTTGCGACAGCAGTTGCGTCGGCAGCACATTCAGCGGAATCGGCATCGGCAGCTTCGTGCCCTTGCTCCCCGAATAGGCAACATCGAACAGCAGGTCCGCTCCCAACTCCCGCTGGATATTGAGGCTCCACTGCTGCGAATAACCCACCGAGCTCTCGTTGTACAGCAGCGTCGAAAAGCCCTGCCCCAAACTACTCATCAATCCGTCCGACGCCCCCAGCGGCCGGTTGAAGCCTCTCGTAAACGGATTCGACAGCACATCCGTGGGCGTTCGCCCGCCGTCCACCGTCGCCACCATCGAAGTGCTCGCCGCGAACCCCTGATTCGAGTTCCCGTTATAGCGAGTCTGAATCGGCAGGTACGTCACCCCGTAACCGCCGCGAATCACCGTGCGCGGCTGCGCCTGCCACGAAAATCCAATGCGCGGCCCCAGATTGTTCCAGTCCGTCGCCTGCTGCCGAGTGATCCCATCCTGCCCCAGGAACCGCAGTCCACCGCGCAGCCCCGCAATGCCCGATGGCCCCGCAATCGGCGATGCCGCATCCGGATCGAAGTAGCTCAACCGGTCATACCGCTCATCGCGCGGCATCTCCACGTCCCACCGCAGCCCCAGGTTCAACGTCAGCCTATCGGTGATGCGATAGTCATCCTGCAAGTACATCGCAACGTACGGAGACGCGGCGGAAAACGGCTCCACCCACCCCAGGCTCCCGCTCGCCGCATATCCCATCAGGAAACTCGCAAACCCGTTGCCCCCCGGCCCACTCAGCGCGTTCGGCCCGCGCGTGAATCCCGTGTTGAACGCAAAGTTCCCCGATGCATTCCCGTTATTGGCCCAGTGCGTCAGGTACAGCCGGTAGTCGATCCCGAACTTCAGAAAATGCCGTCCCGCCGCCTTCGAGAAATTCGCGCTCCACGCGTGCGCCTGATTCCCCCGCCCGAACAGCGTCGCCCGGCTCAGCCCCAGATACGCCTGCGGCCGTATCTCCGGCAGCAGTGCCTCCTGCCGCGCCGCATTATAGGATGCCGGCCAGCCGTAC
The DNA here is from genome assembly GCA_937952345.1 of uncultured Acidobacteriota bacterium. Classification (GTDB taxonomy): domain Bacteria; phylum Acidobacteriota; class Terriglobia; order Bryobacterales; family Bryobacteraceae; genus CADEFT01. Next base: position 1,620 of record CALFYN010000979.1, on the reverse strand, counting down.
GTCGTCAGATCAGTACCCTGGCTGTACCCCACGCGAAAGTTCCGCTGCCGTGTAAACCCGTACCGCAGGTTCGCCACCAGCGTCGGGCTCAGCGTCCACGTATCGTCCAGCACAACGTTGTAGTTGTTCACATCCTGCGTCCAGGCGATGCTCGCAATGTTCCGGTACGTATCCGGCATCAACCCGTCGTTGTTGTCCATCGAAAACCGTCCAAACAGCCGGTTCGAATTGCTCAGGTTGTAGTCGATGCGCGCGTTGTACTGCGAAACGCTGTCCGTGTTCGGCTGGTTGCTGATGAAGTTGTTCCCGCCCACCGCCGCATTCGCCGCCGGCCACAGCGGAATCAGCTTCACCGCCACCGGATCGAACCGCGACTGCGGAATCGTATTCCCCGGAAACTGCGTCCGCGTGAAGTTGTTCGCCGTCGAGCCCGTCAGCGGATCGAAGATCGCCTCCGTAAACCGCCCGGCCCGTTCCGCATCCGTCGGAGTGCGCCCCGTCTCGAAAAACCCGCGCACGTTGCGCAGCCCTTCATAGTTAAAAAAGAAGAAAGCTTTATTCCGCACAATCGGCCCGCCAATGCGCCCGCCGTACTGGTTATAGACGAAGTGCCCCTTCCGAATCCCCGACCGGTTATTGAAGAAGTTATTCGCGTCCAGGTTGTCGTTCCTGAGAAAGTGATACACGCTCCCGTGCACATCGTTCGATCCCCCGCGGCTCGCGAACGTGATCACTCCTCCCCCCGTGCGCCCGTACTGCGCATCGTACATATTGGTGCGCACCCGGAACTCCTGTGTCGTATCGATCGAGGGTTGAAACGCAATCTGATGCTGGCAGCACAGCGCCAGCGGCACGCCATCCAGCAGCACGTCATTGGTGGACGCCATTCCCCCATTGATCTGCACATTCGCCATCGCCGCCTGCACCAGCGCCGCCCGCCCGTCCGGCACGCCGATGCCAAACGAAGTCCCCGGCGTCACCCCGCTCGTCAACGCCGCCAGCGCCAGAATATTGCGCCCGTTCAGCGGCAAATCGAGGATCTTCCGATTCTCGATCACCTGCCCCAGCGACGCCTCCGTCGTATCCAGCAGCGGCGTCGATGCGATCACCTCCACCGATTCCGCAATCGACCCCACCTGCAACTTCAGATCCACCGAAGCCCTTTGGTCCACCTGCAGCACAATCCCCTGCCGCACCAGCCTCCGAAACCCGCTCGCGTCCACCCGGATTTCATACGACCCCGGCTTCAACTGCGGAACAATGTACTGCCCCGTCGCATCCGTGGGAAACACGCGCGATTCCCCCGTCGCCACGTGGATCACCTCCACCTTGGCCCCGGGAACCACGGCCCCCGTCTCATCCGTAACCAAACCACGAAGTTCGGCCGTGCTCGACTGCCCGAAGCTCAACGCAGCCGTCAGAATCATCAATCCAAACACTGGGAATAACTTCATCATGACCTCCAACTGCCGCTCAGTATATATCAATCACATCGCACAAAAATATTTCCCCGCCCCTAACCCGCTGAAAACAAGTCACCCACTCCTCCACCCCTGCAATCGCGCACATTCCCCGCAAATCCCCACCATTACAATCAAATCGAAATGAAACCGTTCACCG
>CALFYN010000978.1 GCA_937952345.1 uncultured Acidobacteriota bacterium | reverse complement strand
TCGTTCACCTGATGACGATGTATGATCGCGTGCTCGGCGGATTGCTGAAGTACCCGATGACGGTGGTGACCGTGCTGATGCTGGGCTTCTGCGTCAGCTTGTTGTTGTATCCGAAACTGGGCTCGGCGTTTTTCCCGCGCACCGATGCCGGCCAGTTCATCGTCAATCTGAAGGCGCCCTCGGGCACCAGCCTCGATGTCACCGAAGGCAAAGTGAAACGCGTCGAGCAACTGGTGCGCGAAATCGTCGATCCGAACGATCTGGAAATGCTGGTTTCCAACGTCGGCGTGGTCCCCGATTTCTCCGCCATCTACACCAGCAACGCCGCCTCACATATGGCTTTCGTGCAGGTGAGCCTGAAGGAAAAACGCACCACCGGCAGCTATGCCTACATGGCCCGCGTGCGCGAGCGCCTGCGCCAGGAACTGCCGGAGCTCACCACCTATTTCCAAAGCGGCGGCTTCGTCGATTCGGTGCTCAACTTCGGATCGCCCGCGCCCATCAACGTGCAGGTGAGCGGCCCCGACATGAAGACAATCTTCGGAGTGGCCACGCGCCTGGCGCCGGAAATCCGCCGCTTGCCCGGCGTCAACGATGTCTATATCCCGCAGGATTTCGATCTGCCCGCGCTGCGCGTCGATGTCGATCGCCGCCGCGCTTCGTTGATGGGATTGAGCGCGCGCGAGATCGTCAGCAACCTCATCACATCGGTGTCATCGAATTCCATGATCGCCCCTACGTTCTGGACCGATCCCAAGAGCGGCAACGATTACTACCTCGCCGTGCAATACCCCGAGCGCAGCGTGAAGCAGGTGGCCGATCTTTCGCAGATGCCTTTGCGCACGGCATCGAAAGCCACCACGACGCTCGATTCGGTGGGCACTGTCAGCCGCGGCGTATCGCCCACCGAAATTGCGCACTACGGGTTGCGCAAAGTCGTCGACATGTACGTCAATCTCGAAGGCGAGGATCTGGAGCGTTCGGCATCGGCCATTGAACGGGTTCTGGCGCGGCGCGAATTGCCGAAGGGAGTGCGCGTCGATCTGCGCGGCTCCGTACACGCCATGCGCGCTTCGTTCAAGAGTTTCGCCGGAGGCCTGGTGCTGGCCACCGCGCTGCTGTATCTCATCCTGGTGGCGCAATTCCGTTCGTTCCTCGACCCGCTGCTGATTCTGCTGGCCGTGCCCATGGGGCTGACCGGAGTGCTCGCCACGCTGTATTCCACCGACACCACGCTCAATGTGCAGTCGCTGATGGGCGTCATCATGATGGTCGGCATCGTCGTCTCGAACTCGATTCTCATCGTCGAGTTCACGAGGCGCCTGCGTATGGAAGGCATGGAACTCGCCGACGCCGTACAGATGGCCGCGCGCGTGCGCCTGCGTCCGATTCTGATGACGTCGCTCGCCACCATCATCGGCATGATGCCGATGGCCCTCAAGATCGGCACCGGCAGCGAAGCCTACGCACCGCTGGCGCGCGCCGTCATCGGAGGCATGGGCGTCTCCCTGCTGCTCACCGTTTTCATTGTGCCTGCCGCCTACCTTGCCGTTTATCGTGGACGCTCCGCCACCGCAGGTCTCCCCGTGGAGGAAGAGGTTTGAAACTTGCCGCGCTGCTGTTCTGCTCGGCCCCGCTCTGGGCCCAGCAACCACTCACCTTGGATGAAGCCGAATCGATGGCGATGCAGAATCACCCGCGCCTGAAGTCGGCGCAGTTGGGGGTGGATTCCGCGAACGAACTCGTCACCCAGGCGCGATCGGCCTACAAGCCGTTTGTCTCGGCCAACGTCGTTGCTTCCGCCGCCGACCATCTGTCGCGCATCGGCGCCGGCGGCGGCTTGAACGCCTCCAGCATCTTCAGCCGCTTCGCCTCGGGCATCATGATCAACGGGCCTGTTTGGGATTTCGGCCGCACGTCGAATCTTGTGTCGAGCGCGCGCTCCCGCGCCGGCGCGGCTTCGGAGATCGTCAACGCCTCGCGCGCCGATCTGCGCCTGGGGGTGCGCAACGCCTATTTCTCGGCCTTGCTCGCGCAATCCACCGTGCGCGTGGCCCGCGAAACGCTGGAAGCGCGCAGGCTGGTGTTGAAGCAGGTGGCTGCCCTCGCGGAAAGCAATCTGCGCTCCACGCTCGATGTGGGCTTTGCCGAAGTGGCCGTTTCCGAAGCCGAACTCGCCGTGGCCAACGCCGTGACCCTGCTCAATTCGGCCATGGTGGAATTGTCCGCGGCGATGGGCATGAAGCAGACCGTGAACTACTCACTCGCCGATGTCCCGGCGCCGCCCGATCTCGACAATGACGCCGAAACAATGGCCAAGGATTCTGTTGCGCGGCCCGAACTGGAAGCACGCCGCCTGCAAGTAAAAGCAGCCCGCAGTTTCGCCGAGGCCGAACGCCGCCTCGCCTTCCCTACCCTCACCGGACTCGGCGTCGCAGGCGTCATCCCCGCCGGCGATGATCGGCTGAAAACGCGCTATTCGGGCATCGGACTCAATCTCAACATTCCTCTCTACAACGGCGATCTCAACCGCTCCCGCCGCCGCGATGCGGACCTGCGAGTGAAAATCGCCGAATTGGAACTGCTCGATGCCGAAATCCGCATCGGCGCGGAGGTGAAGCGGGCATGGCTCGCCGCCAACGATTCCTTCCAGCGCTTGCCCGTCACCGCCAAATTGCTGGAGCAGGCGCGCCGCACGCAGCGCCTCGCGCAGACCCGCTATGAATTGGGCCTCGGCAATATTGTCGAACTCAACCAGGCGCAGCTTTCCCGCTTCACCGCCGAAATCGCCGAAGTTACCGCGCGCTACGAATATCAGCTCCGCCGCTCCATCCTCGATCACGCCGCCGGCCTGCTGCGTTAATCCTTCTCCGGCCGCCGGAACGACACCGACGTGACGATCGCGTGCCGGTTGCCTCCCCACGTCGCCCGCCGCACATCATACAGGTAGCTGACGTCGATCATCATCCGCTCGTGCACATGAAACCGCAACCCTGCCGTCTGCCGCGAGGAAAAAAATCCCTCCCGGATCGCCATCCATTCATATTGCGTGAACGGAGTCACCACGCGCCGCGGAAAAAATAGCCGCGCATACGTGCGGTAGCGGTTGTGCGAGGCGCGCCCGTTGCCAATATGCCGTTCCAACGTCAACCGCCCCACCAGCGTGTAGTTCCGCAACGCCCACCTCCGGTCCACCCCGCCGAATGTCCGGTGCCCCATCGTCCACGGCCGCGTGGATTCATGCCCCGGTTGCGCCCAATAGCCGCCGAAGTACAGCAGCCGGGGGTTCGCGCGATAGGTCACCATCGGCCCGCCCAGCATTTGGTTGAAGAGATGAAATTCGTCGCGCGTGCGCAGCCGCGTTGTCACCTGCAGGTCGATTTTGTCGGTGATGCGCTCCGCCACATCGAAGGAGTGCCAGGAGAACAGTTCGCCAGCCACCAGCCGATTCCCGAAGATCAGAACCAACGCAGCGGACCGAACCATGGAATGATCGATTCCTGATTCCGATTGTAACTCCGCTGTAACAATCCCTGCTCGGGTTGACTTTCGCCGCCCTCTTGCATAAGCATCATAGGGTCATGTCCCCGAAGACCTTCTCCCGCCGTCAATTGCTGGCAGCGGCGATTACCGCCGCGCCGCTCGCCCGCCCGCAGTCCGCCTGCCCGCCGCCGCGTCCCGCCAACGATTTTCAGGGAGTCATCGGCCGCCACGCCGCCGACTCCAAACCCGCCCGCCTCGCCGAGCCCCAGCCCAAACCGGGCAGCCCCAATTTCGTGTATATTCTTCTTGATGACACGGGATTTTCCGATTTTCATTGCTACGGCTCGGAAATTTCCACGCCTCGCGCCGATGCGCTCGCCGCGGGCGGGCTGCAGTACAACAATTTCCACTGCAAGGCGATCTGTTCGCCGACGCGGGCATCCCTGCTCACCGGGCGCAACAGCCATGCCGTGGGCATGAAGGAACTGGCCGGCGACGATCAGGGGTATCCGCATTCGCGCGGACGCATCACGCCCGCCGCGGCCACGGTGGCCCAGATTCTCGGCGCGAACGGCTACAGCACGTATGGTGTCGGGAAATGGCATCTCGTCCCAACGCGCGACATGCGCGCCGCCGGCGCCCGCGAACACTGGCCGCTGCAAAAAGGCTTCGACCGTTTCTACGGCACGCCTTCGGGCTGGACCGATCAATACAAGCCCCTGCTCTTTGAAGACAACCACCCCGTCAAACCGCCCAACAAGCCCAATTACCATTTCTCGGAAGACATCATCGACCAATCGCTGCAAATGCTCGATGACCACCTTTCCGACAACGCGAAGAAGCCGTTCTTTCTGTACATTGCCTTTGGCGCGACTCATGCCCCGGTGCAGGTGCCGAAACGCTACGTCGACAAATACGTGTCCACCTATGAGAAGGGCTGGGACCAGATCCGCGAGGAGCGCCACAAACGCCAGTTGGAAATGGGAGTCATCCCCGCCGGCACGAAGCTGCCACCGCGCAATCCCGGCGACCCGGCATGGACGGACATGAGCGAGCAGGACCGCACAGTCTACACGCGCTTCATGGCGGCCTACGCCGGATTTCTGGAGCACACCGACGAACAAATCGGCCGTGTCGTGGATTACCTGAAACAGAAGAATTTATTCGAGAATACCGTCATTTTCCTGATGTCCGACAATGGCGGTGCGCCGGAAGCCGGGACGAAAGGCGGATTCCGCCGCCCCTACGGCGACCGCACCTCGCTCGCGGAGATGTACAAGAGCATCGACGAAATGGGCTCGCCCACGACGCAGCCGCTCTATCCGCGCCAGTGGGCGATGGCCTCCGTCACGCCCTTCAAGTTCTACAAGCTCTGGCCGTATGCCGGTGGCGTGCAGACGCCGTTCCTGGTTTCCTGGCCCGCCGGCATCGAGCGCACCGGCTTGCGCAAGCAATTCGTCGATGTCATCGACCTCACGCCGACCGTGCTGGATATCGCGGGTGTCGAGGCCCCGGCCTCATTCCGCGGCGTCTGCCAGATGCCGATGCACGGCAAGAGCATCCGTGAGACGTTCCGGAATCCCGACGCCCCCGACCCGCGCGACCGCCAGTATTACGAGTTATGGGGCAGCCGCGGCATCTGGCACAAGGGCTGGAAAGCGGTGGGCATCCACACACCCGGCACGGACTACAACAACAACCACTGGGAACTGTACCACGTCGAGAAGGATTTTTCGGAAACCGATAACGTCGCCGCGCAATACCCGCAAAAACTGGAGGAATTGAAGAAACTGTGGTGGGAAGAGGCGGCGAAGAATGGAGCCCTTCCCCTGCTCGAAGCCCCCGGGGGCCGCAGCCGAACCTATGATCAGGCGGTGCCGAAGCCGTCCAACTGATTACTCCATCCCATGCGGCTCCACGTGCACCAGCACGTCGGCCACCCACTCCAATTCCGCCTGCAGCTTCTTCCGCACCAGCGTGGCGATATCGTGCGATTGCCGCACTGTCAATTCCGGATCCACTTCCAGGTGCAGATCCACGTGATACTGCAGTCCCGTCTTGCGTGCGAAGCATTTCTCCACGCCGAGCGCCCCCGGAACCAGCAGCGCCACCCGCCGCACTTCATCGAGCAGGGCTGGCGGAGGCATCGTATCCATCAAATGCAACGAACTGTCGCGCACCACGGTGAGCCCCAGGAAAATCACGATCACCCCGACGACGATTCCTCCGATCGAATCCGCCGACAGGAACCGTGCCGGATCGAGCAACGTGAGCGACAACGCCCCCAGCGCCACCACGCCCGAAAGAATATCCACCGAATCGTTCCACGCATCGGCGCGCAGTCCCGCGCTACCCGTTCGTTTCGCCACTCGAAACTTGTAGGCGCTGAGCACGCTCTTTGCCGCAACCGATACGATCATCGCGTACACCGCAAAACCCCGCGGTGGCGATGCCGTCACGTAAAGCCGCTGCATGGAGGAAACAGCGATGCCCGCGCCCACCAGGGCCAGCATCACGCCCACCGTGAACCCGCTCAGCGTTTCGATGCGTCCGTGCCCGTAAGGATGGTTCTCATCCGGAGGCCGTGCCGCCAGCGCCAACCCGAAGAACACCACGGCCGAAGACACGACATCGCCCGCGGCTTCCACGCCATCGGCCACCACCGCGGTGGAACCCGCCAGCCACCCGACACTGATTTTCAATGCGGCAAGAGCGGCGCTGACTCCCATGCTGAGAACGGCGACCCGCCTTGCTGTCATCGAGTGCGACATCAGCGCTGATTGGACTTCAGAATTTTCTTGCGTAACCGGATGGATTGCGGCGTAATTTCCACAAATTCATCTTCGCGAATGAACTCGATGGCCTGCTCCAGATTCAGCAGGCGCGGCGGCACCAGGCGAATGGCTTCGTCCGCCGTCGAAGAGCGCATGTTGGTGAGCTTCTTCTCCTTCACGATGTTCACATCGAGATCGGCATCGCGCGAGTTTTCACCGATAATCATGCCCTCGTACACTTCCGTGCCCGGCGTGATAAAAATCTCCCCGCGCTCCTGCAAATTAAAGATAGCGTAACCGGTGGCCTTGCCGGGCCGGTCCGCGATCAGCGAGCCCGTGGGCCGCATCGGAATCTCGCCCTGCCACTCGATGAATCCGGCAAACAGCGAATTCATGATCGCCGTACCCTTCGTATCGGTCAGCATCTCACTGCGCAGCCCGATCAATCCGCGTGAAGGCACTTTGAATTCCGACCGCACGCGCCCCGAGCCATGATTGATCATTTTCGTCATCTTGCCCTTGCGCGTGCCCATCTTTTCCATCACCACGCCGACGAATTGCTCCGGACAATCGACGGTCAGCAACTCGAGCGGCTCATGCAGCACGCCGTCGATGGTGCGCGTGAGAATCTCCGGCTTGCCCACCTGCAGCTCATACCCCTCGCGGCGCATCATTTCAATGAGAATCGCCAGTTGCAATTCTCCGCGGCCCATCACCTTGAACGAATCCGGCCCGCCCGCCTCTTCCACCTTCAGCGAAACGTTGGTGAGCAACTCTTTGTTCAACCGGTCCCGCAGGTGGCGCGATGTGACGAACTGCCCTTCCCTTCCCGAAAACGGCGAGTTGTTGATGGTGAACGTCATCGCGATGGTGGGCTCGTCGATCTGAATCGGAGGCAGCGGATCGGGCGTCTCCGGATGAGACACGGTTTCACCGATCGTGATTCCCTCCACGCCGGCAATGGCCAGCACTTGCCCCGGAACAGCGATGGTTTCATCCACGCGCTTCAGTCCTTCGAAGCTATACAGCTTGGTGATCTTCGTGCGCTGCACTGAACCATCCAGCTTGCACACGCTCACCTCATCGCCCAGCCGCAGCGTGCCATTCACCACCCGGCCAATGGCGAGCCGGCCCAGATACTCCGAGTAATCGAGATTGGCCACCTGCATCTGCAGAATGCCGTCGGGGTCGCCCGCCGGACCAGGAATATGCTGCAGGATCGCTTCAAACAAAGGCCGCAAATCGGCGGATTCTTCCTCCAAGGAGAGCTTGGCGAACCCTTCCTTGGCATTCGTATAGATGATCGGGAATTCGAGTTGATCTTCCTTGGCATCGAGGTCGATGAACAGATCGTAAACTTCGTTCAACACCTCTTGAATGCGCGCGTCGGGACGGTCAATCTTGTTGATGACGAGGATCGGCGGCTGCCCGGCTTCGAGCGCCTTCATCAGCACGTAACGCGTCTGCGGCAGCGGGCCTTCGCTGGCGTCCACCAGCAGCATGACGCCGTCCACCATGGTGAGGGCGCGCTCCACTTCGCCGCCGAAGTCGCTGTGCCCGGGTGTATCGACGATGTTGATTTTGACGCCTTTGTAGTGCACGCCGGTGGTCTTGGCGAGAATGGTGATCCCGCGCTCGCGTTCCAGCGCATTGGAATCCATCACGCGGTCGGCGACCTCTTCATTGGCGCGAAAGATGCCGCTCTGGCGGAGCATCGCGTCCACCAGCGTCGTCTTGCCGTGGTCCACGTGCGCAATGATGGCGATGTTACGGATTTTGTCGTTACGGGTTTGTGGCATGCAGGTTGTGTGGGGAATTTTCTATTGTCGCATGGATGGCGGGCAAACCTCTATACTGGCCTCGGTATGCAGCGGTTGGAACTCGAAGCGTTGCTCAGTGACATGGAATCGCAGCGTGTCGAACGCACGTCCTCGGCGTCCGATATGGAAGAGATTCAGCAGGCGGTCTGCGCCTTTGCCAACGATCTCCCGAATACCGGGAAGCCCGGCGTCCTCTTCATCGGCGTGGATGACAAAGGAAAGCCAGCCGGCCTTGCCGTCACCGATGCATTGTTGCTCGATCTCTCGCAGATCCGCGACCGCGGCAACATTCTCCCATTGCCTTCCATGACCGTGGAAAAGGTCCGGCTACATGGGATCGAATTGGCAATCATCGTGGTCGAGCCCTCCCTGGCGCCACCCGTACGATTCAAGGGCCGCGTGTGGATCCGCGTCGGACCGCGCAGGGCTATCGCCTCGGCCGACGAGGAACGGCGCCTATCGGAGAAGCGGCGTTACAACGACCCATCCTTCGACCTCTGGCCTGTCTTTGAGGCCGGAGTCGCCGACCTCGATCTCAACTTCATCCGCGATACGTATTTGCCGGCCGCGGTGGATGCGGAGACGCTGGAGGCAAACGAGCGCAGCATGGAAGACAGGCTTCGCTCCCTGCGATTGTTGCGTGTAGATTCGCAACAACCCACAGTGGCCGGCATGTTGATTGCCGGGAAACAACCCAGATTCTTCTTGCCCGGCGCCTATGTTCAATTTCTGCGCCTGGCGGGAACCAGTCTTGCCGATCCGATTCGTGATGAGAAACCCCTCGACGGTCACATTTCCAGAATCTCGCGACAAATGGATGAATTGTTTCGCAAGCATGTCGACACCTCGGTCTCCGTCACGGAATCCGACCTCGAAGTCCGCCGCGTCGATTATCCGGTCGCGGCTTTGCAGCAGCTATTCCGCAATGCGTTGATGCATCGCAACTACGATGGCACAAACGCCCCGGTCCGGGTCTATTGGTTTGAGGACAGAATCGAAATCCACAGTCCTGGCGGGCCGTTTGGACATGTGACGCCGGAGAACTTCGGTACAGGAGTGACGGACTATCGAAATCCAGTATTGAGTGAAGCCATGAAATCGCTGGGCTTGGTGCAGCGTTTCGGCGTTGGAATCGCCACGGCCCGGCAACTGCTGCAGAAAAACGGGAATCCAGACCTCGCCTTCGCCGTAAACGATTCCTTTGTTGCCGTGACCATCTGGAGAGTTCGATGAGCGTACCCGTAATCGCATTGTTCAATAACAAAGGCGGTGTCGGAAAGACGACCCTCGCCTATCATCTGGTTTGGAAATTGAACGATCTGGGAATGCGAGTCCTGGCATGCGATCTGGATCCGCAGGCCAACTTCACCGCCGCCTTTCTTTCCGACGACGAACTGGAGGCCGTGTGGGAAGGCGGGGGTTCTACCATCTATCGTTCGCTGGTTCCCTTGATCGAGGGGTCCGGCGACCTCAGTGAGCCGGCCCCCCTTCGCCGCGCTGAAAATCTCCATCTCTTGCCAGGCGACCTGGATCTATCCAAATTTGAGGACGACCTTTCCCAGAATTGGCCGGAATGCCTCAGCGGCAAGGTGAGGGCATTCAAAGTCATTTCCGGCTTCTGGCGCGTCATCCAACGGGCGGCAGAGAGCACCAATAGCAATATTGCGTTGGTCGATCTAGGACCTACTCTCGGCGCCATCACCCGTGCAGCGCTGGTTGCATCCGACTACCTCGTAATTCCAGTCGCACCCGATCTGTTCTCCCTGCGTGGTCTGATGAATCTCGGCCCGGCCGTCCGGCGATGGCGAAAGGAATGGGAGGATCGCCTCACACGCAAACCGCGCGACATGGGCTTTGCGTTGCCGGAAGGCGGAATGCGGCCCCTTGGCTACGTTGTTTTGCAGCACGCTGTCCGATTAGACCGGCCTGTAGTTGCCTACAACAAGTGGATGAGCCGCATCCCCGACGTCTACCTGCAGTCTGTCCTGGAAAATCAACCGTCCGTCCAATCGGCGGAACTGGCGCAACTCAAACATTACAGAAGTCTGATGCCCCTCGCCCAGGAGGCCAGAAAGCCCGTTTTCCACCTCAAACCGGCTGACGGCGCCATCGGCGCCCACGCCCAAGCCGCGAAAGAAATGGGCCGCGATTTCGAAAAACTATCCTTAACAATTCTCGATCGCGCCGGCATTCCCCACCCCGTTGCCAACACACCGCCCAACGAGTAACCAGCACCCCTGTCTCGCCACTCCACCACGAAGAATTTACACATCCGAACACTCTTGCATCACACATCCCCATCCGCTTATAATAGCCACCAGTTCTCGCTGGTTTACCAACATTTCGGATAATTAGGACGGTTTTGTCTGAAACCAACCCACCTTTATCGGATACGGGTGTCGGATTTTCAGCCGCACCCCGATCCTTGTAGCAACACCTTAACGTTCTGACCCCGGAGGTCATTGATGATTCAACGTACGAAGCTTCTCGCCTCGATCGCCTTCCTGGCCGGCGCCCTCTGCCTGCCTTCCCACCTCAACGCCCAGAGCGGCGCCGGAGCCATCCAGGGCACCATTCAGGATGCAACAACGGCATCCATCCCCGGTTGCGCGGTTCACGTCGTGAACCAGAACACGGGCGTCGCCTCGGATACGACATCGAACGAGGTCGGCTTCTACTCCGTGCGCGGCTTGTTTGCCGGCACCTACACCATCACCTTCACCTCCGCGGGGATGAAGAAGTACGAAACCACCATCACCCTCCAGAACGCCCAGGTTGCCGTCCTCAATCCCCAGCTCACCATCGGCGAAGTGGCCGAGCAAGTCACAGTCTCCAGCGGCACCGTCCAGCTCGCCACCTATGATAGCGGCACGGTCAGCACGCACCTCGATTCCAACCGCATCGACCAACTGCCGCAAAACGGCCGCAACATTCTCGGCCTCGCGCAGAAGACCGTGCCTGGCCTGGAAGCCAACGGCACCCGCGCCAACGGCCTGATGG
>CALFYN010000977.1 GCA_937952345.1 uncultured Acidobacteriota bacterium | reverse complement strand
CCGCCGGTTCCTTCCCGTTCATTCCGTCCATCGAATATCCGATGGCCCGCTGCCGCTGCCCCACCGCATGCTGCCCGTTGATATTCGTCATGCCCGGCATATACAGCAGCACGCGATGCACGAACTTCTGCATCACCGGCAGTTTCTCCACCACCTCCCCATCCAGCACCTGCCCGCTGCCCGCCGTCTCCGTCTCCAGCAGCGGCGGCGTCGCTTCCACAGTGACCGACTCCGTCACATTGCCCACTTCCAGTTGCACATCAATGCGCGGCGATTCGTTAATGCGCAACACAATCCCCGTCCGCTGCACCGTCTTGAATCCCGCCGCTTCCACCTTCAGTTCATACGACCCCGAGCCCAAGTTCGGCAGATAGTAATCGCCCTGCGCCGTAGCCATGGACTCGTATTGAAACGACGTGCCAAGATTCCGCGCGGTCACCTTCGCGCCAGGCACCACCGCGCCCGTCCTGTCGGTGATCGTGCCGACGATTGTCGCCGTGCCGGTGGACTGTGCACAAATCAAGCTCGCGAGCGAGAGAAGAAAAAGCAGACGTAGCTTCAAGGTTCACCCCTTTGCAATACGGATCAGAATCGGATAACGAGATACTTATATCCAAGTCTGGCTCCCACCGCAACTCCCCAGCAGGGCGAAATCCACTACCGCGGAAATTCCACACCCACCACCCAAGGCTCCAGATTCGCCCCATACCGCAGCCGAACTGTATACAGCGGCTTGTCCTGTTCCGCCCCGCGCACCCAAACCGGATGCGAGCGAAACCCCGCTTGAAACTCATGCGGCACATGAATCATCACCGGCACTCCCATCAAGTACCCCCGCGGCCCTTCCGCATCCGCAAACACCCGCACCGCGGCAGGCAGCAGAATCACTTTCGATCGGTCCGGAAACCGCCGCCGCATCGAAGCCACATCCCGCCCCACTCCAACCGCGAACAACCGGCTTCCCACCACATCCGCCCCTTCCCGGTACTCAAAAGCCGCAATCACCGCCCGGCTCTTCTGTTTCCGGTAATGATCATAGGCTCCCGCCTCCTTCGCCCCCACACTGCAATCGAACCCGATACCCTCCAACTCCTGCTCCCGGATCCACGCCCCCGTATCCACCTCCCCTTGGTCATGCGTATACACGGCGCCACCCCGGTAATTCATGCGCAAGAACACCGTCCCCACCTGTCCCCCGCCGCGATACGCCAGTTCCCGATCCGTCAGCACAATCTCCGCATCCATCGCCCCGTGCCGGTTCGCCCACGCATGCCGCAAAGCCATCGCGTTCGCCACCAGCACCACCAGCACCGCCGCATGCAATCCGTTCAGCCGCTTCATGCCGCCACCTCCATCAGCCCGCGCAACCGCTTCAGCAGCAGCATCACCGCGATCGCAATAGCCCCCACCACGAAAAACATCACGTAATGCGGCAGCCAGTCCCACCACCACCGGAACAGCCGTATATAAAGGAACAACGTAAAGAACCCCGCCGACACATACACCACCTCCGTCCATGTCCGCCGGATCCCCAACCAAACCGCCATCGCCGCAACCGACAGCCCGGCGATCTCATAGAAAAATTCCACCGCCTTCGCCGCCCATGGCAGATAGCTCCAATTCCCGCTCGACACCAGCGCCAGCACCGCGACATAAAACGAAATCATCCCCGTATACCGGTACGCCACCGGAAAATCCGTATTGCGCCCATGCCGCACAACCAGCGGCACCGCGAACACCACCGCCCCCGCCACCAGAAAATGCTCCGGCCTCTCCCCAAACGCCACCCAATGAAATCCCTGCATCGCCAGCACCTGCGCCGATAGCCAGCTCAACAGCGCCGCAATCCCAACCACCAGCGGTATGCGCAACCCGTAGTGATACGCCACCGCAAACGCAAACACACTCCACGCCAGAAACGCGTTGTGCGTCGATACAAAATTGAAAATCTCCCCCAGTACCACCAGGTTCATCACGAAGCTCGCCATCGCCACCAAACTCAGCAACGCCGCGAAATACAGCGTCCGTTCCTTCCGCGCCGCATACTCCGTCCCCGCCAGCGCCGCCAGCGGAGCCAGTCCCACAACCCCCACCTGCATCGCCGTCGTCAGCGATCCCCAGTAATACTGGAACAGCAGCACCACCGCCACGCACAGCGAAAACCCGCCCAGCGTCGACGCAATCCGCAATCCCCACGAAAGCTGCTTCGCACCCGCCGTCGTGTCGATATCGAACCGCGCGCGGTACTCAACCAGCTTCCCTTCGATGTACTCCTCCAGCCGCACGCGCTGTTCCGCCGTCAGCGCCAGCACCCCATCCCGCTCCAACGCCTGCCATTGCGCGCGAAACGCATTCAGCCGGTCCGCTTCCTGTTGTGCCTGATGCCGCGATAGCTCGCTCATTCTGTCCTCATCTTATACGCGAAATCCGGCGATAATGTTCACCATCAAACTTGCGCCCCGCCTACCGCTCATGCGTCAATCGTAACTTGACCACAGCATGAACAAACCCAAATTCCTCTCCCCCGAGGAAGCCGTACGCCTCATCCCCGACCGCGCCACCGTCGCCACCGGCGGATTCGTCGGCAGCGGCCACCCCGAATCCCTCACCGCCGCCCTCGAACAGCGCTTCCTCACTGAAGCCGCCCCCCGCGACCTCACCATCGTCTACGCCGCCGGCCAGGGCGACGGAGCCCTCCGCGGACTCAACCACCTCGGCCACAAAGGCCTCGTCCGCCGTGTCATCGGCGGCCACTGGAACCTCGCCCCACGCCTCGGAGCCCTCGCCGCCCAAGGCGAAATCGAAGCCTACAACTTCCCCCAGGGCGTCCTTTCCAAACTATTCCGCGAAATTGCCGCCGGAAATCCCGGAATGCTCTCCAAAATCGGACTCGGTTCCTTCGTCGACCCCCGCCATGGCGGCGGACGCATCAACCCCATCACCACCGAAGACCTCGTCCGCCTCATCGAAATCGAAGGCCACCAAATGCTGCTCTACAAGTCCTTCCCCATCCATGTGGCCCTCGTCCGCGGCACCTCTTCCGATTCCCACGGCAATATCTCCATGGAGCACGAACCCTTGATCGGTGAAATCCTCCCCATGGCCCAATCCGCCAAACGCCACGGCGGCATCGTCATCGCTCAGGTCGAACGCACCGTCCCCGATCACTCCCGCAATCCCAAAGATATCCGCCTCCCCGGCATCTTCGTCGATGCCGTCGTCGTCGCCCCGCCCCATCTGCACCCCCAAACCTTCGATCGCCAGTTCGATCCCGATTTCGTCCGCCAGGGCCCGCTCGACTCCATCGATCTCGGCGTCCTCGAGCCCAGCCCCCGCCGCTGGATCGCCGCCCGCTGCACCAACGAACTCCGCGACGGCGACATCGTCAACCTCGGCATCGGCATCGCCGAAGGCGTCGCCCGCATCGCCTGGGAGCGGCAACTCCTCGACCGCGTCATCCTCACCGTCGAAGCCGGCGTCATCGGCGGAGTCCCCGCCGGCGCCCTCAGCTTCGGCTCCGCCAGCCTCCCCATGGCCATCATCGACCAGCCCTCCATGTTCGATTTCTACGATGGCGGCGGACTCGACATCGCCTTCCTCTCCATGGCCGAATGCGATCGCCACGGCAACGTCAACGTCAGCCGCTACGGCGGCCGCATCCCCGGCTCCGGCGGCTTCATCAACATTGCCCAAACCGCCAAACGCCTCGTCTTCGTCGGCACCTTCACCGCCAACGGCCTCGACGCCCGGTTCACCAACGGCCAACTCCACATCCGTCACGAAGGCCATTCCCGTAAATTCGTCCGCGATGTCGAACAAATCACCTTCAGCGCCGACCAAGCCACCCGCGACGCCAAGCCCGTCCTCTACGTCACCGAACGAGCGGTCTTCGCCCTTCGCAACGGCAGCCTACATCTACAGGAGATCGCCCCCGGCATCGACCTCCGCCGCGACGTCCTCGACCTCATGGACTTCACCCCCACCATCGCCGATCCGCTCCCCACCATGAGCCCGTCCACATTCACCTGATAAAAATGTCCGTCCCCATGCAAGAAACATCCCCGTCTTCACGCCTTGTCTGTTTGAAAGACAACCATGAAGAACCTGGCAAGACTCATCACCCCGCTCCTCCTCATCCCCGCTGCTCTCCCCGCCGCGGTCCTGCTCAACCAGCCGCTGGCGTTCGTTGACGGCCGAAGCTCCACCGTCGCCGGCCCCACCACCGGCTTCAAAACCTACGAGCGCTTCACCCTGGCCCAATCCGCCAACATCAATCGCATCACCTTCATTGGCGCATTCGCTGATTTCACCAATACCGCCAACAATCCCGTGAACCCTTCCGGCGACAACTGGAATTTCGAAGTGACCGCCGACAACGCCGGTAACCCAGGCTCTGTCACGGATTCCGATTCCCTCGCCTTCGCCAGTGTCCAGCAGACACTCCTTGGCAATTCAACCCTCTCCGGCCAGCCCGTCCGCGTGTATTCCTTCACCGCCGATCTCGCCAATCCGCTCTTCGTCGCCGGAGGCCAAACAGCTTGGCTATCCATCTTCAGCACTGCCGCCAACCTCGATCCGCGTTTCGCATGGCTCTCCGGCTCCGGCGGCGACGGCGTCTCCAAACAGCTCTTCCTCAGCAACGGCGCCTTCACCGCTTACACCGACCGTGCAGTCACCCTCGAAGGCGAATTCGTCCCCGAACCCGGCACCTTCGTCCTGCTCGGCGCGGGCGCACTGCTGCTCGGAATCTACCGCCGCGGAACATCAACCCAGATATTTTCTTATTTCAATCGGCGTTAATCGGCGTTTATCGGCGGCCGGTCCGAAATTCCGCGCCTCCCCTTAAAACTCCCGAACCTGTTCCAGGTAGCCGTCGTAGTTGCGCCTCGTTTCTCGAAGGGAATCCCCCCCGAACTTCTCCAGAAACGCCTGCGCCAGCACGATGGCTACCATCGCTTCCCCAATCACGCCCGCCGCCGGCACGACACAAACATCGCTCCGCTCATACGCCGCCAGCGACGCCTCACGAGTCTTCAGATCCACCGACTCCAGCGGCTTCCGCAGCGTCGAGATCGGCTTCAAAAACCCGCGCACGAAAATCTCAGACCCGTTCGACATCCCGCCTTCCAACCCGCCCGCCTTATTCGCGCCCCGGTGAAAACGCCGTTCTTCCTTGCTGTAGTGAATCGTGTCCTGCACCTTCGATCCATACGAAGTCGCCTGCTCTTCCGCGCAACCCACCTCCACGCCCTTCACCGCCTGCATCGACACAATCGCCTGCGCCAGTTTCCCATCCAGCCGCGTGTCCCACGTAATGTGCGAACCCAACCCCGGCGGCACGCCATGCGCCCGCACTTCGAAAATCCCGCCAATCGTGTCCCCCGTGCGATACGCCACATCCACCGCTTCCTTCATCCGCGCTTCCGTCTCCCCATCCACACACCCCAACAACACATCTTCCTTCTTCGCCAACTCCACAATCTCATCCCACGCCACATCGCGGTCCAGGCGCACCTGCCCCACCGCGATCACATGGCTCAGAATCTCAATGCCAAATTGACTCAGAAATGTTTTCGCCAGCGCACCCACGGCCACGCGAGCCGTCGTCTCCCGCGCGCTCGCCCGCTCAAGGATATAGCGCGCATCTGTAAAGTTATACTTAATGGCCCCCGTCAAGTCCGCGTGCCCCGGCCGCGGACGCTCCACTGGCTTCTTCTTCTCGTCACTGCCCTCGTAATCCTCTACCGGCAGCACTTCCGTCCAGTTCTTCCAATCGCGATTCCGTATGATCATCGCAATCGGCGATCCAATCGTCTGGGAATGGCGCACCCCCGACACAATCTCCACCGTGTCGGTTTCGATCTTCATCCGTCCGCCGCGCCCATAGCCCTGCTGGCGCCGCCACAGTTCATGATTGATCGTCGAAAGGGAAATAGGTATTCCGGAAGGTAATCCAACAAGCGTAGCCACAAGGCACTCGCCATGGGACTCCCCGGCGGTCTCAAAACGAAGCATGTATCTATTCATCGTAGCAAGCGTCAATCCCGCCGCGCCGCGCTCCACTCCAGATCGTGCGGATACAACTCCCCGATATTCTCCCGCGTCAACACCCGCATCCGCGCAAACAACGCCGGCGGCGCGGGCCGCTTCTCCAGCATCGCCGACACCAGGTTCCAAATCTGGTCCCCATACCGCTCCGGCCCCAACCCCACCGCCCCCATCATCGGACTCCCCTTCCGCCGCAATTCCATCCGCACATCCAGCGCACCGCCAAAACTCCACACCATCCAATCCGTCGCCTTGCCGCCCTCCTCGATCGCCTGTGCCGCCCCCATCGCCGTCGGATCGTTCTGGCACACCACCAGACATCGCCGCTTTCGCGAACTCTTCATCCGCAATCGCACCAGCCGCAACCCGCTCGAGAACGAACCGTTTCCTTCCGCCTCACTCACCAATACCGCGGCATTCCGCCGGTCCGTCTCCTGAAACGCCCTCCGGAATGCATTCAGCCGCGCCGCCGAGGGCGTCCCGAAACCCGCGGTCCCCAGCAGCACCAACTCCTCCGCCCGCTTCCCCGCCTTCTGCAGCATACGCGCCACCGCCCGCCCCGCCGTAATGCCCGCCGAATAGCTGTCCGCCCCGAAATACGCCGCCCCCGCCATCGGCATCTCCAGTGAGATCACCGGCGTCCCGCTCTCGTGCAGCAGGCTCGCAATCTCCGGCCCCACCGACGCATCCGGCTGGAACACAATCGCCACTTCCACCTTCTCCCGGATCATCCGCTCCACGTTCTTTACCGCCTGCGTCCGGCTGCCACGATTGTCCAGCGCCAGCAACTCTACCCCATGCACCGACGCCGTCTGCGCAATCGACTCCGTCACTGCCCGCGGAAACGCCAGTCGGTCGTCTCGCGACGCATACCCCACCCGCCGCGGCCGCATATCCAGACGCTGAAACGTCAGCTTGTATTGCCCCGCCGCCGGCTGCACCACCCATCCGCAATGTTCAAACGTCCGCAGAATCCGCAGCACGGTCGTCTTGTTCACGCCCGCATCGCGCGCCAGCCGGCTCAGCGAGATCGCCTCCACCGGACTGGCCTGCAGCAACTCCACCACCCGTATCGCCCGCTGCAGCGAATCAAGTAAATAGGACACGGTTTCTCCTGGAGAAACAGATTACCGCATCTGTCATCCCCGCCACAGCCCATCATGACCTTCCCTGCATGCTCCACACCGTCCAGGCTTGTTTCGCCAGGAGAAACACCAACCAGCTTGATTCCCGCCGCCACCAGTGAAAGAATCGCATCCGGGTCTAATTATGAGCAGCATCTCTGTCGATCGCAGGCGTTTTCTCTCCTCGCTCCTCGGTGCCGGCGCCATGCACGCGGCCCAGGCTCGCAAGCCCAACCTCATCTTCATCCTCGCCGACGACCTCGGCTGGCG
>CALFYN010000976.1 GCA_937952345.1 uncultured Acidobacteriota bacterium | reverse complement strand
CCCCTGCTTGCCTTCCACCGGCTTACCTAGGATGAAGTCGGCCAGCACGTCCTTGCGCGCATCGCGCAGTGTGACGCGCTTGCCGCGCCCCGCCAGCGACGGGTTCTTCTGATCGAGTGGATCAATCACGCCGTACTTGCCATGATCAGACGCCGCCTCGCTGACCACATCGTCGCGCTTCAAATCCACCAGCGCCCCAGCGGTCTTCACCAACCTGTCGCCGACATCGATCACGTAGTTGTGATGCGACGGCAGTATCCAGCGGCCCTTCTCGAAGGCCACTTGAAAGGGTTTTGCACTGGCGGTGGCCTCGTCGTAGTCCACCACCTCAATCGTCTTCACGTCCTGCGGACGCTTGAAGTCGGGGTAGAACGTAGTGCCCGTCTCGGAGAAGATCGCCGCGGTCCTTCGCTCCGGCTCGGTGTAGACGGCAAGGGCACTCAGCGCCGCGGCGGCGGCAACAAAGGCTCCGGTCTTCAGGATCTCCTTCATGCGGCCTTCTCCTCCACGATGCGGTCGGTGGGCGTGCCGATGCGCTCGCGAGCCAGCCGCCGCGCCGACACGAACAGGAACACGACGAAAGCGGGCACCGGAGGCAGCGCCACGGCCAGTAGCTTGATCGTGTTCTGAATGCCCCGGATGGAGTTCTCCATCTCCGATCGAGCAGTCTCAATTTGCCGCTGCTTCTCGTCTTCGATTCCCTGTCGTGCAACAGTCAACCGGCGGTTCTCGACGGACTCGACGTTCGAGATCATGATCTGCTTGGCCTGCTCATCCACATCGGTGCGGGCACGGATCTCGGCCACCGCGCGATCCAGCCGCCCCTGCGCTTCCTTCAATCGGGCATCGGCGAAAACCTCGGCTTCCTGCATCTGCTTCAGCCGCTGATCGTCGTAGTTCTTCGTGCGAGCCTCCACCGCTTCCAGCGTGCGATGCCGCGGCCGGCGCTTGCGCAGCGCGATGAACGCTTCGTCGCCTGCCAGTTGATCCACCGCGTTCAGCAGGAAGGTCACGTTGTCGAAGTTCAGATTCTCCACGCCGCGCCGGCGCAGTTCGAAGAACTGCTCGCCCATCAGGTCGATGTCCGCCGCGACAATCGCATTGGCGCCTTGCGCCACGCGCACGGCCAGAACATGTTTGTCCTTGTCTGTTTTACGGTCCGGGTTCTGGTTGATCGACATCCCGAACATCGAGTCCTGCACCAGATCCTCGAACCGCAGCACCCCGGACTCAGCCGAAGCCTCCAGCAGCGGAGTCACCTTGGCCCGGGCATCCGTGCGCGCCTTCAGTTCGCCGGAATACAGCAGAGCCAACTCCTGCAAGCCGCTCGTCACGGCTTCCTTCTCCTGAAAGCCCTTGCTGCCGATGAAGACCACTTCCTTCGGCAGTGACCGAAGTTGGGGATGCGGGTTGTTCCCATCCCACACGATGCGGTTGGTTTGCCACGTCACGCCGAGGAAGTCGAGGAGAGGGCGCAAGCTCGTGCTC
Source organism: uncultured Acidobacteriota bacterium (assembly GCA_937952345.1). Lineage (GTDB taxonomy): Bacteria > Acidobacteriota > Terriglobia > Bryobacterales > Bryobacteraceae > CADEFT01. The sequence goes on along the minus strand of CALFYN010000976.1, from coordinate 26,412 downwards.
GTCTGGTTCGGCGCCAGCCCCACATTGAACGCCGGCATCGGATCGAGGAACAGCAGCAGCCCTTTGCCCTTCTTCGCATACTCGGTGAGCCGCGCCACCTGCGGGGCGGTCAGCGTGTGCGGCAATGGAGCCACCAGAGTATCAAGCTCCACCGGGTAATCGACATCAGGGTTTACCTCGCTCACCTCGTACTGCTTCTTGAGTTCGGCGACAATCGACCAATCGTTGGACTGCTGCTTGCGCTCAAAGTCGAACCCGCCGAAGAGCTTCGCCTGCGTGGTCAGCACGCCGATCTTCCGTCGCTTCGCCCGCGACACCACGCGGATGGAGCGCATCAACTCATACTCGACAGGCAGCCCACGATCGAGGAACGGGATCACGAACTCCTCGCCGCCCGAAGTGAACACCACGCCAATGAAGATCTCATTGAGCGAGGACGATTCCTCTGTCACCGGCACCCGGAAGGGCCGGATGTTGTAGCGCTCCAGCGCTTCGCGAGCCTCGGGTGTATACTTCGCCGTCTCGATGATCCTCGAGTGCAGCGCCTCGCCGGCCACCGCATCGAACTCGCGCAGAGTCGAGATCAGCGCCCGCCGCACAGGCAGATAGGCGCGCGGCACCTCAGGGCTCAGATAGGCATGAATGAAGACGGGGTTCTTCGCATCAAGGCTCTGTAGCAGCTTGCGAGTGTCCGCCGACAGGGAATGGATCTGCTCACTCGTAGCATCGATGCGCAGGTTTGAATGCGAGGCGATCGTGGCCGCCGCGCCTGCAATCACAAGAGCGCAGGCAAACCGCACCAGCACATGGAAGGTGAGACGAGGCGCTCGCGGACCCGTGGGCCACCGCCGCCGCCCCAGTAAAGCCACGTTGCTGTAGAACGCCGCGAGCCCCAGGCTCACGAAGTAGACCACGGCGCCCGTGGTGATGACGCCCGAAGCGAGATCGCGGAACTGCTCCACCACCGAGAGCCGCTCCAGCACGCGCTGCATTGTGCCTTGCAGGATCGCACCGGCGTAGTTCAGAAACACGGGCACCGACACGAACAGCGCCCCAAGGATAAACGCTACCGTGAGGTTGTCGGTGAGCATCGAGCCCAGCATGGCGATCGCCAGCAGTGACGCACCCATCAGCCAGTAGCCGAAGTAGGTGGTCATCATCAACCCGGGATCGGGAGCGCCCAGCCAGCTCAGCACTACTACATGGCTCAGCGAGAACAGCAGGCAGACCGTGTAAATAGCCACGGCGGCGAGGTACTTGCCCGTGACGATCTCGAAGTCGGAAGCAGGCAGCGTGAGCAGCAACTCTTCCGTGCCCTGCCGCTTCTCCTCGGCCCACAGCGCCATGCTGATCGAGGGCAGCAGGAAGATGAGCAGGTACGGAAAGTAGGCATTCAACTGATCGAGATTGGCGAGGTTCGTGGCGAAGAACGACTCCTGCCAGAAGGCCGCGATGGCGCTCAGAAATACGAACATCGCGATGAACACGTAGCCTGTCGGCGTGGAGAAGTAACCGCTCAGCTCGCGGGCGAACACCGCTCGGATGACACAGGTGCGCATGGCTATTGCTTCGCCTCCTGCTCATTCGTCAGTGCATGGAAGGCTGCGTCCAGAGACTCCCACCGCTCGCGCATGGCGGCGGGTTCGCCGTCATAGACCACGCGTCCGCGGTTGATAAAGATGACCCGATCGGCCATTGCCTCCACCTCTTGCAGGATGTGCGTCGAAAGCAGGATGGTCTTCTCACGCCCGAGTTCGCGGATCGTCCGCCGCACCTCGGCAATCTGATTCGGATCGAGCCCCGTGGTGGGTTCATCCATGATCAGCACATCGGGCTCATGCAACAACACCTGCGCCATGCCGACACGCTGCTTGTAGCCTTTGGACAACTTGCGGATCGACTTCTCGATCACAGCCTCCAGCGCGCAGCGACGCACCACGTCATCGATGCGGCTGCGCAGCTTTTCGCCGGTGAGCCCGCGCGCGTGACCAAAGAATCGCAGCAGGCTCAACGGTGTCATCTCCGGATAAAGCGGTCCGTTCTCCGGCAAATAGCCAAGCCGCGCCAACGCCTTCATGCGGTCGCCATCCACCGAAAGCCCGGCAATGCGCGCCTCACCTGAAGTTGGCGTGAGGAACCCCGTGAGGATCTTCATCGTCGTCGACTTGCCCGCGCCATTCGGCCCGAGAAAGGCACACACCTGCCCCTTCGGAATAGCGAAGGTGACGTCCTGAATTGCGGCGAATTTTCCGTAGATCTTAGTGAGGCGAGAGGCCTCGATCATCGGAGTACAGTCAGCAGCGGCCATAGCTCCTATGGCCCATATTACACTAAAGTTTTCGATGCCTTCGCGAAGACTCATGCTGTTGCTAGGCCTGTGCGCGCTCATCGGCGCGGCGCAGGAGGTGTCGCAAAGCGGACTGCGCCTGGAAGCCGCGCGGCCGATGGTCAGTCAGCCGTTGCGCAGCGCGAAGGCGATGGTGGCCAGCGTTCATGAACTGGCCACGCAAACGGGTATCGACATCCTGCACAAAGGCGGCAACGCGGTTGATGCCGCGGTTGCGGTGGGCTTCGTGCTCGCCGTGGTTCATCCGGAAGCCGGCAATCTCGGCGGCAGCGGCTACATGCTGCTGCGCACCACGGACGGCAAGGTTCACGCCATCGATTACGCCGGCACGGCGCCGGGTGCGGCACTCCCCGGCATGTTTCGCAATACGAAGGAAGCGAACGTCGGGTATCGCTCCATCGCGGTGCCTGGCACTCCGGCAGGGCTCGGCCTTGCCCATGAGAAGTTCGGCAGGCTCAAGTGGGCGCAGGTCATTGAGCCTGCATTCAAGCTGGCAAAGAATGGCTTCCCCGCTTCTCACCGCCTGGAGTTGATCCTCAAACTGCAGGTTCCCGTGATGAGGGATTTCCACGAGTCCGCCAAGGTGTTTCTGCATGGGGCGGACAAGCCACTGCAACAGGGCGAGAACGTAGTGCAGCGCGAATTGGCGGAGACCATCCGGCGGATGCAGCGCAAGGGCTGGCGTGAGTTCTACGAAGGCGAGACCGCCCAGCGCATCGCCGCGGACATGAAGGCGCACAACGGGCTCATCACGGCCGATGACATGAAGGGCTACGAAGCGAAGCTGGTGGAACCGCTGGAGGTAACATTTCGAGGGCATCCTGTTTTGACGATGCCTCCCAGTTCCAGTGGCGGCATCGCCATGGCGGTAATCCTCAACGTGCTCGATCAGTATCCCATGCAACTCGGCATGGAGGGCTCGGCGTCGTCACGGCATCTGCAGATTGAAGCGATGCGCCGGGGCTTTGCCGCGCGCGACCGCGCCTTTCGTGAGGGCGTCAGCCTTGTACCGCAACTGCTCAGCAGGGACTACGCCAAGGAAGCCACGGCAAACCTTACGCTCGACCGGGCCACCAGCCTGACCAGCACACCGACGGGTGAGTCTCCGGACACAACGCACTTCACTGTCATTGACGGGGAAGGCAACCTTGTTACCAACACCTACACATTGAGTGGCTTCTTTGGGTCGCAGGTGGTAGCGGCGGGTACAGGCGTTCTGTTAAACAACCACATGTCAGTGTTCTCCAACCGCGCCGGCCCGCATAACGCCATCGCTCCAGGCAAGCGCTATCAATCGACGATGGCACCGACCATTGTGCTGCACCCGGACCGCAGCCCCTGGGTCGCATTGGGAACGCCCGGCGGCGGGACCATCCCCAGCACGATCGCACAAGTGATTGTGAACCTCATTGACTTCAAGATGTCGTTGCGCGACGCCGTGGAGTTTCCGCGCATCCATTTCCAGGGCTCGCAAGTGGATGCGGAGCCCGCAGGCATGGTGTTCGACGTAGCCGAGAAATTGCGAGCGATGGGACATAAGTTGAATCCGAAACTACGGTCGCAAGGCGATGTCAGCGCGATTGCGATCGAAGAGAAGACCGGGTGGCGCGTCGGATGGGCCGACGGACGCCGCGGCGGGATTGTGAAAGGATTTTGATGCAACTGCCGATTGCACTGGCCGCCGCGGTGATCGCGATCCAGGACGTCTCCGTGATCGACGTCATCAAGGGTAAGGCCATGCCCGCGAAGACGGTGATCGTGAAGGATAACAAGGTCGCCGACATTGTCGGGCGGGCGCCGCGTAACGCGTCGCTGGTGGTTGACGGCAAGGGCAAATTCCTCATTCCCGGACTGTGGGACATGCATATCCACATCCGCGGTGGCGTGGAGTCCATTCCGGACAACGAAACATTTCTCAAGCTGTATGTTGCGAACGGTGTGACCTATGTGCGCGAAATGGGCGGCGACATTCCGGAAACGGTGTTCGCCTGGCGGAAGGAAATTGAGGAAGGCAAACGTCTGGGGCCGCGCATCTTCACGAGTGGGCCGAAACTGGATGGGCCGAAGCCGTCCTGGCCGGGATCGATTGCGGTGTCGAACGCGGAAGAGGGCCGGCAGGCAGTACGCAAGCTCCATTTGATGGGTGCGGATCTGGTGAAGGTGTACTTCGACTACGTGGAACCGGCCGTGTTGCGCGCCATCACGGACGAAGCCGAGAAGTGGAAGATGCCGGTGGCGGGCCACTTCGCCCGTAACCTGACGATTCGGGAACAAGTGGAGGCCGGCATCCGCGACGGCCAGCACGCACGCTATTACCTATTGCAGGGCAGTTGCACGGATGAGCGCTACATCGCCCGGGAATTCATCAAGCGCCGCAATTCCGATAAGCCAATGGGCTTTGATGAGTGGACGCGGAAGCTACTGGAGGAGTTCAATCTGGCGCAGGAGCGATCGCTGATGGGCATGCTGGTGGACACGAAGGCGTGGTTCACCCCGACGCTGGCTGTTGGCGCGGCGGGGCTCACCGTAGGCATGCGGAGCTACACGGAAGATCCTCGTGCGAAGTACATTCCCGCGCATATCTGGAAGAGTTGGGATCCGAATACCGGCCGCAGGAAAGCCCCCACGGACGATGTTCGCAGCCTGCGCGCCCTGGTGCAGCGCAAAGGTCTGGAGTTCATCCCAAAGTTGCGCGATGCGGGTGTGCCACTCCTTGCGGGTACGGACACGGGCTTCGCCAACAACTACGTATTCCCCGGCTGGAGCCTGCACGAAGAGATCTCGCTGATGCGCGAGGCGGGGCTGACGAACTTTGAAGCGCTGCAGACGGCGACCATCAATCCGGTGCGCTACTTCAAGCTGGAAAAGACGCACGGCACGATTGCACGCGACAAAGCCGCCGACCTGGTGCTGATTGACGGCAATCCGCTGGTGGATATCCGGAACACGGCCAAAGTCTCGGGGGTAATGGTGAACGGGAAGTGGTTCGGTAAGGCGGATCTGGACAAACTGCTGGCCGAGGCCGCGCAGGAAGCCGCTATTTCAAGGAAATGACCGCTTCGCCGGCGGGACCGCTGTAGACAAGTTCCACCTTCTTGAAGGATTCCGCCTTGCCCTTCTGCGCGAAGTAGAGATAACCGCGGCGGGGCTTCGCAATCGGCCCTTCCTCGATCGCGGCGGAAACAACAATTTCATCGGGTTTTGTTTTGGGCGCTTTTTCGATGCCGGAACGGTCCTCCTGCTCCGGCGCGCCAGGCGGCCTGGGCAGCCGGTTGCGTCCGGCGGGGTCTCCGGGGAATCTCTCCGATGGTGTGGGCCGGCCGAGAATCACGCCGGTGTTACCCACTCCGCCGGTTGCGATGACGCCGGGCCGCATCTCCCAATCGTCGTACTTCAGGGAGGCGGCCACCATCCCCGGAGTCTGCGGAAAGATGGCGCTCTTCTTGCCGTTGATACGCAGGGTGAAGTGCTGGTGCGAGAGCAGAAACTCTTCCCGCGCATTCGGATAGATGGCGAGTTCCACAATGAGGTAATCGCGCACGACGACATTGCCATCGGGGTGCATGACGGAGCGCACCATGTACTCCGCGCCGATGGATGCCTTCGCCGTTGTGGCGTGCGATGGCCAATCGGTGGCTTTGTTGCGATCCTCCGCAAACAGCGATGCGGCGAACAGGAGCACAAAATAGCGCATAGCCTCAGCGTAGCGCAGGGAACAGCGCGGAGGTATCTTTGATCAGCTTCTCGGCTGCTCCGGTGCCGTAGGGCGTGCGTTCCACTTCATAGCCGCCGTGCTGGTATTCATCGGCGACGGGCATGTAGTCGCCGCCTTTACCCGTGCTGTAACCACAGAACATGGTGATTGGGAAAGGCGAGGCTTTCTTGATGGCCGCGCCGATGCCGGAGAACGGCTCGCCAGGCATGGCGACGATGGCCATCTCTCCGATGCGGAGGATCTGTACGTCCACCTCAACGGGCGTTGCATCATAGGGCTTCTTCCATTTGGTGAGCAGATCGTTGAACCGGCGCCAGCGGGCTTCGGCCTGATGCTTCTGCCAGGGATCGCCGGAGGCGCGCGCGGGCCCGAGTTGTTTTTCGGCCTGCGCGACGCGGCTGGCCATGTCGTCGATCTCCTGTGGCGTGTAGCGGCGTGGCGGAAGCTGCAGGGTCTTGTAGACGAACTTGATGGTGGCATCGCGCGGGCCTTGCACACGCCAGGGAGTCTTCGCGGCGAAGGCTGTGGATTCGACGTAGCCTTCAAACTTGGGCACACGGCGGGTGGTTTCGATTTGATTGGCGAGTGCAGCGGCTTGCAGGCCAAGTGTTGTACCGAGCCGGTGGGCAACACTAATATCGCCGGTGCCCCATTCGATGGGGCCTTGATCGCCGGCCGCACCCTGGAAGAACAAGGCGGTCGCGCCGGGCATCGCCTGCTCAATGGTCTTACGCGTCATGCCGACCCAATCGGGACTGATGAGCTTGTTCTCATAGGTCAGCACGATACCGTGGCATTGAAAATTGACCAGCACCGCATAGGGCTTGCCATTTGCATCATCCATGCGAATGACGACAAGCTCACGATCCACCGGAGCGGTTTCATTGCGGCCTACGGCAGGCGGACCGTCTTTGGTGGCACGCATACGGCGGTTGATATTGATGGTGCCTGTGCCTTTCGCGCCGTACGCATGCACGGGGCGGAGGTTCTTGTTGGCTTCAATCACCGTGTTGACTATGCGCTCTTCGAGCAGGCGCCGATAGTCGGCCATCATCTTTTCATAAGGCGCGGGGTCAACGTTGAGTGGCCCTTTCTCGCGCTGGAACATGGGACCGGCATGCGTATGCGTAGCGGCAAGCCGCACATGATTCGCGGGAACGCCGATGGCCTGTGCAGCGCGATCGGCAATGGGCTGCATGCCGTTGACCAGCAGCGTGTCGATGTCCACCATGGCGAACTTCTGCTTGCCATCGGAGAGCACAAGCGCAGTGACAATCATGCCCGCGGGATCGACGCCGACGGCTTCGACATGCGTTTGCGAACCCCAGTTCAAATGTGGAATGCCGACGGGCGGAGTGATATCGGCTCGCGCCACGCCAGCGAACAGCCCGGAGGGTTTCGAGTTCTTCGCTGTGTGTTCAACGATGTCGGCACAAAGCAGGCCCGGAACGAGCAGAAAAGCAAGAACGCGCATGAGGAGGATTATCTCAGAAGTTAATCCAGATAGAGGAACTCGTTCGAGTTCAGCAGCACGCGGCAGATGGAATCGAGCGAGCCGGAGTATGCTTCGAGGTGTTTGCGTTCGTCGGGGGTGAGTTTGCGTTGCAGGATGAGGTTGACGGCTTGGTCGAGAGTGCCGGCACGCTTGGCGAGATGCGCGGACTCCTCCTGAACGAGGTAGCCGTTCATCATGGACAGCGCCTGCAACGGCGTGGTGGTGGCGCTACGGCGATCGCAGGATTCACTGAACACCGGCGCATCAAAGGCGGCCATCGACGGCAATGGCAGCGAGCGCCGGTGGAAGATGTAGAGACTGCGGCGGAGCGCGTCCTCGGGCTTTTCATTGGTTTCCCACATGAGCCCGCCGCCACGTCCGTAGCGTGCGAAATCGGCGAGATCTTCGGGCAGCGGCGGAAAGATACTTGGGCCGCCGCGCTCGGGATTGAGACGGCCGCTGATGTAGAGAATGCTGTCGCGGATCTCTTCGGCCTCCAGGCGCCGGCGTGGAAAGCGCCAGAGCAGCTTGTTTTCGGCATCACTCGTGTTGGTTTGGAACCTGCGGTTCTCAGAGCTTTGGCGGTAGGCTGCCGAGGTCATCATCAGGCGGTGCATCGCCTTGATGCTCCACTTCTCTTCGACGAAGCGGTGCGCCAGCCAATCGAGCAGTTCCGGGTGTGTGGGCCGTTCGCCGTTGGCGCCGAAATCACTGGGCGTGGCGACGATGCCTTTGCCGAAGTGGAATTGCCAGATGCGATTCACCATGACCCGCGCCGTGAGCGGGTTGTCGGGGCTGGCGATCCATTTGGCAAGCGTGGTGCGCCATCCGCGCGTGGGGAACTGGCGGTAGCGATCCTGTTCAATGACGGCGGGTTCGGTTTTGCCCGTGATGGCGGTGAGGAAGCCGGCTTCGACGGGTTCACCTGGCTGCCGGTAATCGCCGCGGATCAACACGCGAGTGGGAGCGATCATCGGACCGTTGGGCGGACCGGGCACGTTCTTCACGGTAAGCGCCATGGCAGACCAGCGGCCGGCGCGGCGGCGGAAGACCTCGAGCTTCTCACTGAGTTCGCGGTGTTTGTCGCGTTGTGCGGCGGTGAAGATCTTGGAAGTGGTGCGCCCGATTTCGCCGCGCAGATCGTCGGTGCGGAGTGTGTCGAATCGTTCGGGGCGATTCTGCAGACGTTTCATGAGGGCAGACTCGAGTGTTTCGAGCGGCTCTCTTTCCTCGGGATCCTGGGTGCGATTGGCATCTTCCAGCAGTTCCGCGTGCAGATCGCGTTCCTGTTTGGTGAACAGCGACTTCTCGCCGAGGCGCATGTCGAGGCGCAGATCTTCGCGCGTGAGCTTGTAGTCCGGGGCCGTGGCGAGTTTCTTGCGGCCGGCGATGAACTGCTGTAGCGCTTCAGCTTCGAATCGGTCGAGCTCCAGCTTTTCGGGGCCGTCTTTCAGACGCGCCTGCAGTTCCTTCACCTTTCCTTCGGCCTTCTTGCGGAAGTCGGGGTCTTTGAAGGGAACCTCGACGTTCTCCACTTGAATGGCGTTAAAGAAGGCCTGCATGCGGTAGTAGTCCTTCTGTGGGATGGGATCGTACTTGTGATCGTGGCAGCGGGCACAGCCAACGGAGAGGCCCAGGAACACGGAACCGACGGTGGTGGTGATTTCGCTGAGGTAATTCTGCCGGACTTCATCGGCAACGAGGTTGGAACGATCCCACGGCGCCAGCCTTAGGAAGCCCAGGGGAATGTGCCCCTGTACATTGGGCGCATAGTTGTTGCGGGTCTTTGAATGCTCATCGGCGCCGGCGAGTTGCAGATGCACGAAACGGTCGTAGGGCAGGTCTTTGTTGAAGGCGTCGACCACCCAGTCGCGATAACGCCATGCGTTACCGATGGCGCCGTCGCCTTCGAGTCCGCTGGTTTCGCCGTAGCGCACGAGATCGAGCCAGTGGCGGCCCCAGCGCTCGCCGTAGCGCGGGTCGGCGAGCAGGCGATCAATCAAGTTCTCCCAGGCTTGGGGGCTGGAATCGTTGAGGAACTCCTGCATCTGTTCGGGTGTGGGAGGCAGGCCGATGAGATCGTAATACGCACGGCGCGCGAGAGTGCGTTTATCTGCTTCCGGCGCGGGCGCGAGTTGGTTCGACTCCAGTTTGGCGAGAACAAAGTGGTCGATGGGGTTACGGGTCCACTGCCTGGCGTTGACGTTGGGGATGTCCGACAGGACCGGCTTCTCATACGGCCAGCGCCACACAGGCTGCTTCGCCGCGGATTCGGCGGGCATGGCGCGAACCCACGCTTCGAGGCGGTCAATGTCTGCCTTGGCGAGCGTGGAACCGATGGGCATACGCGGTTCCTTTTCGCCTTTGATCATGTGCAGCAGAGGGCTCAGTTCGGGGTGGCCGCCCACCACAGCTTTGCCATGCTTTTTCCCGCCCGCGATCACTTCGTGTTGCGATTCGACGGAGTAATCGCTGGCCTTGTTCTTTCCCGAATGACAAGCGGCGCAATGCTTCGCCAGAACGGGGGCGATGTCTTTCTGGAAATCCGGAGCCGCGCCGGATAAGGCAGTGGCGCAAGCGATCCAGGAAAGAACAAGACCGCGGATTCGCATGGGAGATGAAACCTCTAGCCGCGCATACCGGCCAGAACGCCACGCATATAAGCGAAGGAGCGCAGCATGCCGGGGACTGGGTTGTCGGCGTCGATTTCGTATTCCAGCATGACGCCGGCGGAGTAATTCATCTTCTTCAGTTGCTTGAAAATGGCGACCACGGGCATAGCGCCCTCTCCGACAATGCACTGGCTGCCCTTTTCCTTCATGTCACGAAGGTCTTTGATGTGCATGTCGAGCAGGCGGGGGCCGGCTTCGGCGATGGACTCGACAACATCGACGCCGGTGCGCGCCGTGTGGCCGACATCGATGCAAAGGCCCATGAGCGGACTCATGTTCTTCACCAGCTTCAACACGGATTGCGGAGTGGGGAAGTGCTTGTCTTCGGGGCCGTGGTTATGGATGGCGACTTTGATATTGAATTCGATGGCAGCCTTTTCCACCAGCGGCAGCGTCTCGGCTGAGGGAGCGGCAACGATCAGCGGCATGCCCGCATCCTTGGCGTATTGGAAATAGCGGCGAATATCGGCGGCGTCATTCTTCTGCAACCCGATGGTGCCTCCACCGAGGATCTGCAGGCCGGCCTTGGCGAAATCGGCTTTTCCCTTGGCCATTTCCGCGGGAGAGCTGCTGTAGGGCAGGTGGAATTCCTTGATATTGATGTATGGCGTGCCGATCTGCTTCACGGACTTGATGGCAAGGGCACGGCCGAACTCGCGCAGGGAGTAGCTGGCGACTCCGAGCTTAAACGATTCGTTCGGCGGGTTGGCGGCGGCCGGGGCCATGGCGGGCGCGGCGAGGGCGCCTCCGCTGGTGGAGAGGAAACTGCGGCGAGTGTGCGGCATAACGGGCACTATTTTCTCATACGCCGCGCAGACGGTGGGCACAGGCTTGACGCGGAACGTCTACACTGTAGGGGATGACGAACGGGGTCAGGCTAGCCTGCACCGGGCTGCAAAAGCACTTCGGCGCCGTGAAGGCAGTGGATGGAATCAGTTTCGGAGTCCATGCAGGAGAGATCGTCGGCCTGTTGGGGCCGAATGGCGCGGGAAAGACCACGGTATTGCGGATGCTGGCAGGGATTCTGACGCCGGATGCGGGCGAGGTGCGCGCCGGCGGCTTTGACATGCAGGTGTCGCCACTGGAAGCAAAACGGCGGATCGGATTCCTTTCCGGGGATACGCAACTGTACATGCGGCTGACGCCGCGTGAAGTGCTGCTTTATTTCGGCGAACTATTCGAACTGCCGGAGGCATATCGCAAGCAACGTTCCGAGGAATTGATCGCTTCGCTCGACATGCAGTCGTTCGCAGACCGGCCGTGCGAGACCTTGTCGGCGGGGCAGAAGCAGCGGGCGAACATCGCGCGGGCGTTTCTGCACGATCCGGAGATTCTGATTCTGGACGAGCCGACGACGGCGCTGGACATTCTGAGCGGGAAGTTCATTGTGGACGCGATCCGCAGCCAGCGGGATCGTGGAAAGGCTGTCCTGTTTTCGACGCACATCATGAGCGAGGCGGAGTATCTCTGCGACCGCATCGTAATGATTCACCAGGGACGCAAGGCGGAAGAGGGCACGCAGGAAGAGATCATCGGGCGCAGCGGGGCGCATAACCTCACCGATGCCTTTCTGCGGGCGATCGGGGAATAGCACATGCGGCGATCTATCGTACGAGCCATATACCTGAAGGAACTGCGCGAAACGCTGCGAGACCGGCGAACGATCACGTTCATGCTGGTGCTGCCGCTGTTGCTGTATCCAATGATGATCATCGGCATGTCGCGCTTTCAACAGAGCATGGAAAAAGAAAGCGCGCAGCGGACGGCGAAGATTCACGTGTGGGGCGAAGCGCCGCAGGGACTGCTGCAGTTGCTGCAGGCGCGAAACTTCGAGACGGCGGTGAATCAGGATTTGTCAGGCACCGTGGGCGAACAATTGCGCATGGGCGAATTCGAACAGTTTGAACCATACCCCGATGCCGAGGATCCCGATGCCGACAAGAAGGCCGAGGCACTGCGGGACAAGGCATCGAACCATCCGCTGGTGGTTGCGGCTCGTCCCTTGATCCTCGAGCGCAAGACGGATGCGGTGCTGGTGTTGCTGCCTGGCTCGTCGCAAGACGGCAAACAGGAGATGGCCATTTTGTTTGATTCCGTGCGGCAGGATTCGCGCCGTGTGCGCGGCCGCTTGGGCACGGCGCTGGATGAATACCGGAAGAAGGTTCTGCACGAGCGGGAGGAAAGCCGCGGACTGGAGAAGGGGTTCACGGCAGGGTTGGGATTTGAGGCGCGCGACGTGGCGCCCAAACTGCGCCGCTCGGGGTTCAGCGTGAGCATCATGCTGCCCTTTGTGCTGCTGGCGATCACGGCTACCGCGGGTTTTTATCGCGCGGTGGAAACTACAGCGGGCGAGAAGGAGCGCAACACTATGCAGACTCTGCTCTGCGCACCGGTGCGTCCCTTGGAGATTGTCGTCGGGAAGTTCGCGGCGATCGCGACCATCACAATGATCGCGGCGGCGGCGAATATTGCCAGTCTTGGGCTGACGTTCAACAATCTGGCGCGGCAAATGAGCCAGGGCTCTTCGCTGGGGCCGTCGCAGTATCTGCTGGTGTTCGTGGTGCTGGTGCCGGTGACGTTTCTGACATCGGCGTTGTTTCTGGCGATTGGCGTGTTCGCCAAGGATTTTCGCGATGGGCAGAACCTGGCCACTCCGGTGATGATGCTGACGATGATGCCTGCAGCCGTAACCATGCTACCGGGCGTGGAGGCCAATCTCTACACAGTGTTCATCCCATGCGTGAATGTGGCGCTGTTGATCAAGGCGCTGCTGGTGGGTGAGGCGCAGCCGGATTTCATCTTCCTGACACTGGTGTCCTCAGCGGCCTATGCGACGCTGGCGCTGCTGTTTGCCGCACGCGTGTTCGAGCGGGAGAATCTGCTGACCGGCGGGAAGGACACATTCCGCGGGCTGTTTGGATTCGGCGACAAACGGCGCGAGGTTACACCGTCGATGGCGTTCGCCATGTTCTGCGCGGTGCTGGTGTTGTTGTTCTACGGAAGCACCGTGCCGAAGATCGACATCCGGCTGTTGCTGGTGGTGACACAGTATGGAATGATCCTCGCTCCGGTGCTGTTGGCGGTGTGGCTGATGAAACTGCCTGTGCGGGAGACGCTGTCGTTGCGATGGCCGGGATGGCAGCCGATGGTGGCGGCCGTGTTGGTCGGGTTGAGCGCGGGCAGCGTGGCTAGCTTGACAATGCGGCTGCTTCCACCGCCGGAGTCATTGGCGAAGGGACTGCAGAAGGTGATGATGCTCGACCGCGTGGATATACCGCTGCTGTGGATTGTGTTCGCGGTTTCCGTTTCGCCGGGGATTTGTGAAGAACTGCTTTTCAGGGGTTTCGTGCAGGGGTCGTTCCGCAAGATGGGCATGGTGATGTCGATTCTGCTGAGCGGGTTCCTGTTTGCCGTGGCACATGCTTCGATTTACCGGATGATGCCAGTGCTGCTGCTGGGGCTGGCGATCGGCTGGTTGTTCTGGCATAGCAAGAGCGTGCTGCCTGGGATGGTGGCGCATGCGCTGAACAACGGATTGGCCGTGGCGGTGATCAGTATTCCGGCAGTGAGGGATTACTTTGTGAAGAACAAGGTGCAGTTCATTCCGATCGAATGGTCACTGGCGGGAATGGTGGTTTGCGGGGTGGGCTTGTGGCTGGCTGCCCGCGGTGGCAGATCAGCACCGCGCTTGGCTCAGTGAACTCAGGGCTTGCGGCCGATGCAGTACAGGTGAGAATCGGTGCGGTAGAAGAGATCGTCGCCGGCGATGGCGGGTGACGCGGTGATTCGTTCTCCAAGGTGGTTTGTCGCGTGCAGTTGAAACTCACGCCCGGCTTTGACGACGAACGTTGTGCCGTCGTTGTTACTCAAGTAGATTCTTCCGCCAGCGGCCACAGGCGAGGAGTTGCAGTTGCCGCCGAGCCTGCGGCGATAGACCTCTTTGCCGGTCTTGCCATCCAAACACGCAAGGACGCCGTTGTCCATTAACACATACAGGAGGCCTCGATAGTAGAGAGGCGAAGGTTCCTGCGGGCCCGGCTTTTCACTGACCCAGACGGGCTCGGGCGGCTGGCGGTTGCCGCGCAGGCGGACAGCATGAATCGGACTTTGGCGCCAGAGTTGGAAAAATACCATTCCGTCACCGTGTACGGGACTGACGATGATCTCCCCGTTAAACGGCCCCTCGCCTTCGCCGTACTTCCACAGTTCTTCGTGTGTCTTCGCATCGAAGGCGGTGAGTTTGTTCTTGCCGGACACGAGAATGTCCGTCTGGCCGTGATGCTGCACCACAAGGGGCGTGGAATGCGCTGTCCCAATGGGGCGTGGCTTTCGCCAGGCAATGTTCCCGTTGCTTTTATCAAGGCCGAGGAGATAGCAGGGGCCTTTGTGGTGATCCCAGGGCAGCAGCACGGAATCTTCCAGCACCACCGGGCTGACACCGTATCCCCACGCCATTTTCGGATTGCCGAAGAGAGCCATATAGCGAGTGACCCAGAGCAGTGTTCCTTCGTGGGTATAGCGCGCGATGTCAGAATTCCCGAAGGCGACATAGATGGCATCCTGCGTCACGGCGGGCGTATTCACAGCCAGAGAGGATTTCTCGTGAGTCCGTTGGTTCACGCCGAAGCCGAAATCGTGACGCCAGAGTTCCGCCCCGGTTTGGCGATGAAAGGAGAAGGTGAGCAATGATTTCGCACCGGCCTCTTCGGATTGTGTGGTGAGAAAAACTTTGTCCCCGTAGACCACCGGAGAGCTGGTGCCCCATCCCGGAAGTTTGACGGACCAACGAATGTTTTCCGAGGTGCTCCAGCGGGTGGGCGGGTTCGCATCATCGGCGATTGCGGCGGCGTTGGGGCCTCGCCATTGCGGCCAAGGCGTTTGCGCGGCGGCAAGGACAGCGGCGGCGATCAAGATTGGTATGCGCATAGAGTGCTCAGGGGCGGTGGACGAATTCACCGCCCTTCATCACCCAGCGTACGCGCTCGGTCACGGCCCGGATATCGTTCCAGGGCTCGCCCTCGACGGCGATGATATCCGCGAATGCGCCCGGAGCAATCCGGCCGAGTTCTCCCGGCAAGCCGAGCATCGCCGCGGCATTGGTAGTTGCCGTGTGCAGGGCCTGTTCCGGAGTGAGTCCGGCTTTGACAAACCATTCGAGTTCGCGCGTGTTCTGCCCGAACATGGTGAATACGGCATCCGAACCCATGACAAGCTTCACGCCTGCTTTCACGGCGCGCCGGGCGGTTTCGAGGTTCTGCTCCACGTAGCGGCGAAGCGACGCCATCGCCTCATCGGTGAACCCGAATTCATGCCGGGCATCCATGTAGTAGCGATTGTGGTCGATGGTGGGAACCCAGTAGATTTTGCGATTCGCCATGAGACGGAGTGTATCGTCTTCGATGCCGATGCCGTGTTCGATGGAGTCTGCTCCGGCACGGGCGGCATCGCGAACGCCGGAGGGGCCATAGGAATGGATTGCCACTTTGTGGCCGACCTCGTGCGCGGCGATGATGGCCGCCTGCATGGCTTCGAATGGCACAGTCTGCTCAGTGGAGGTGTCGTCAAAGCCCCCGCGGGAAGCGAATATCTTCACCCACGGATGGCCGGCTTTGATACGCTGCTTCACCTGAGCCGCCATCTCCGCGGGTATCTTCGCCACGAGCCCCTGCCCGGCCGTAAAGATGCGCGGCCCGGGAAAAAATCCCTTGTCGATGAGGTCTCGGACGGCGATGTCGGAGTCGGCATACGCGTTCAAATCGCGAATTGTCGTCACCCCAGTGGAGAGGGTGAGCCGGGCATTCTCCTGGGCGAGGTGGACGCGAGCCAGCGGATGAATCTCAGCCCGGCGGGGGTTCTTTCCGAGCTTCGGCTCCCAGTAATAGGTGATGTGCGTATGGGCGTCAATGAGGCCGGGAAGCGCGGAATAGCGGCGCAAATCAAACCATTCGGCGTTGCGCGGAATGCCGGATTTCGATGTGGACACCTGCGTGACGCGGCCGCCGTCGACGACCACGATCGCGTTGTTTGTCACCTTTCCCGTGCCGTCCCACAACTTGCCGAACAACAGGGCTTTGGGTGCAGCCGCGCACAGTGGCGTGAAGATTAGGAAGATAAGACCAGCAAGCCGGATCATTATCTTCCAATATACGTTTTATTTCTTCGGATAGTTGGCGAAGAACGGACTGGACCAGGCGAGCATCTTGTCTACCTGTTCCACGCGAACGTAATAATAATGCCGGCCCTTGACGTCGCCCTTGTCCGTGTACTCGAAATCGACAGTGCGGCTATTGGGGCTCGTGGTGTAGATCACCGTACTGTCCTTGACGATGTGAACCTTGGCGATATTGCGCGGGGCGCGCACCTTTACCTTGATGGGAAGCGGCTGATCCATGGAAAACTCATCGCCCATGAAATGCGTCCCCATGGTGACGTCCAGGATGATATTGTCCATGGCGCCGTAGGTATGCCGTTTGCGGATTGCGTCAAGAATGCCCTGGCGCGAAAAGTCGGACGTGTACACCAGCGCATAAGAGATATGCGTCGATCCATGATCGGAACTGGTGACGATGCCGAGTTTGTAGCCCTTTGCCCAGGCATTCTTCACCATGCCTTCGGGCTGATAGCCGGCCTGTTTGACGTGCGGGCCGTCGGTGCTGGGATCGGCCACCAGGGGCGCTCCGAGTTGCTCATAGTTCGTGCGCGCGCCCTGGAAGATCTCCACCACAGGCTCAAGAGTGGGGTCATTGTCACGCCAATCGGTGCCCATGCGCGTCCCCGAGGTATGCGAAATCGCCACCGCATTGCGATTGCGGATTTCTTCATACAGCAGTTTGGTGTCGTTGGCCACCAGATCGCCGGAACCGACGCCGGGCTCATCCCCCTGACGATTCTCACCCAGATACCACTGTTGCGCGCCAGCGCGAAGGAAGAACGGCGTGACGCGGGAATCCGAACGCCGCGCGAAAAACATGTTGCGATGGCCGTTGGGGAACGTGGCGCTACGCTCGTATCCAAAAATGGCGGCATAAGCGCCAGGGACATGGAACATGTCGGTGAGCTTTTGCGTGTACCACCACCAGTAATTCCACGCGCCGCCCTGATGGTCCGTGGACGCGCCGAAGTCCATCGATGCGGCATCGATCATGTAGCGGTAGAAATCCTGCAGGGATCCGTCGGCGGCGCCTCCGCCATCCCAACTCAACTCGGTGTGACGGTGGAAATCGCCGCGCACGATGCGGTGCGGCTTGCCATCGACGGTGGCGCTGTAGGCGCGGATGGCGCGGAGATCGGCAGCTTCGTTATCGTGGCCGGGCGCCGCGGCGGGGTAATCCTCCTGCGGCGTTCCCCAACTCATCGTGCCCGCGGCGGGCGGCGGTGGAATGCGTCCGGCATGGATGCGCTGGTGCAGCGGACGGTGATAGTAGCGATCCGTGCGGCTGTCAGTATCCCACGCCACCCAGATACCGTTGTCTTTGTCGAGCGTGGCATTGATGCGCGTAGAGGAGCGGCCGCGGCTCGATGGCAGCGCAAAGGGCTTGCTCCAGCCGGTGCTATCGAGGTGCGTCAGATAGTATTCCCAAAAGCCAGGTCCGCGGCGGTTGTTCTGCAACACAGCGCCATTGATACGCTGCTTGGCCGCCACCCACACCGAGCCTTTTCCATCGGACCAGACATGCGGCTGATACGTATTGTTCTCAGTGAAGGCGGAATAGAGCGATTTCACGGGCTCACGCCACTGGCCGTTGTCGTAGCAGCGAATGCGCGGAGCGCGATCTCCGCCGATAGGCGAGCCCTTCGGTTGCTGGCGAAGAATGTAGCCCTGATCCTTGCCCCAACTGGGGCGGCCCTGTTCCCAAGCGACCCAGACACGATCGGCGGCATCGACGGCGACGGTGGGCTTCGTGTCGAACGATGGAGAATCGGCGACGGCGATTTCCGCGCCTGGTTTCATCCCTTCCACTTTGCTTAGAAAAACATCGTAGTTGCCGTTCTTATAGGAATCGTAGGTAACCCAAAGAGCGCCTTTGTTGTCAAAAGCCACCGCGGGCTCCCAGTCATTTGCCGCACGATTGGTGACGCGCACCTCGGCGCTCCACTTGTCGTTCTCCATCGTCTTCAGAAAGATGTTGCTGTTGCGGCCGCGGAAGCCTTGCCACACTACCGCAAGCTTTCCTTTCCCATCGGAGGCGAGCCGCGGATTGATATCCGGCAGCGCATTGCTGGTGAGGCGCTCCAGACCGCTCCACTCTTCCTTGTCCGGATCGAAGCGGCGGGCGTACAGATCCCAGTTATTGCGTACCATCTGCGACCAGACCACCCACACACGATTGGAGGAATCGACGCCAATCTGCGGCAGCCAGCTATCGCCGCTGGTGTTGGGAACCCATTGCAGCGAGCCCCACACGCCGTCTTTGTAATGGCGAATGACCACGTCGTCACGATCGCCGACGAAGCTGAGCCACGCAACCCACAGTGACCCATCGGGCGCAGTGGCAATCGACGGCAGATCGTCCTGACGATACTCATGGCCGACCATGGTGGCCTTCATCTGCCCACCCCCCGGCAGCGAAGCTACCTGGAATGGCGGCGCAGCCTGTAGAGTAGTGCGCTGGCCGGTGGGCCACATCAGGAGTGCAGCAACTGCCGCGGCCGTCAAGAGAAGAAAGAAGGCGCGTGATGGTTTCATATATTTGGCCTACTGTTTCGCAATTCTATACAACTTGCTCTCCGTGCGGATAAAGAGGCTGCCACGCGCGATGGCCGGCGTGGCCATGCACATCTCGTCCAGGCTGTTCTTGCCGAGGATCCGAAACTCAGGGCCGGACTGGATCACATGCGCGTCGCCGTCCTCATTGAGGATGAAAATCTTGCCGTTATAAGACCAGGGTGAGGCGGTGTAGGCGCCGATCTCCTCAGAGATGCGGCGACGCGGATAGACTTCCTTCCCCGTCTTCGCATCATTGGCCGAGAAGAAGCCGCGGTCGAGCAGCGTGTAATAGATGTCACCCACGACAATCGGCGACGGATTGTACGGGCCAAGCTGCGGATAGAACCAGGCGATGAACGCATTGCTGGTTTCGCCGGCTTTGAGCGAGATATCGCCCGAAGCGCCAGGCTTGATGACGAAGGTGGGCCGCTTCTGGTCGCCTACGTAGCCGCTGGTGACGTAGAGCAATCCGTGTTGCGAGAACGGCGTGGGGATCGTCAGCGACGACATGCCACCGAATTCCCACAGCAGTTTGCCATCCAGATCATAGGAGCGGACGCGGTTCGTGCCGGGTGTCACGATTTCCGTGCGCCTGGCGTTCCGCCAGATGTAAGGTGTGGCCCAGTTGCTCTTTTCGTCGCGGTCTAACTGCCATATGGTCTTGCCCGTCTTCTTATCCAGTGCCATCAGCACGGACTTCGATTCGTTGTCGTTGACAATGTAGAGGCGGCCCTGATGGACGATGGGGGAGGCTGCTGTGCCCCAACCGTATTTCGTGTTGACCGTATCGAATCGCCTCTCCCAGATTTTCTTTCCCTGGAAGTCGAAGGCAAACACACCGATGTTGCCGAAGTAGGCATAGACAAGTTCCCCATCGGTGACCGGAGTCTCTGAGGCATAGCTGTTCTTGAGATGCCGCGAAAAGGCAGGCACCATTTTCTGCACTTCGCGCTCCCAGGCGATCTTGCCGGAGTCAAAGTCAATGGCGTACACCATCCACCGGTGCTCATCGGAGGGGATGCCCCGCTCGCCGCCGAAGTACAGCCCCTTGCGCGCTTTCTCCTTCACCTCCGTGGGAACAACGGAAGTAACGAAGACGCGGTTTCCCCAAACAACCGGCGATGACCAGCCGCGTCCGGGAATGTCCACCTTCCACGCCACGTTCTTCGTGCTGGACCATTCGTCGGGAAGTCTGGGATCATCCTCGGCAACGCCGGTGGAACCGGGTCCGCGAAACTGCGGCCAGTTGTCGTTCGCCGCGAACGCCACGGCGCAGATGCACAGAAAAAAGGTGAGTTTCATTTCTTTCCCGCCTCCCAAGCCAGCGAAAGACTGCGGCCGGTATTGAGACGTTGTCCGCCATCGCATACCATCACCGCTCCGGAGATCAAACTGGCCGCATCAGAGCTGAGGAACAGAGCGAGATTGGCGATGTCCTGCTTCGTGCCCATTCGTCCCAGCGGAATGCTGTTCACCGCGGCCTGCCGCGCTTCGGGCGTGGGCGCGAGACGGCGCATGCCTTCGGTGTCATCGATGGGTCCGGGCGTGATCACGTTGGCGCGAATACCTTCCGGGCCCCATTCGAGAGCGATGGTTTGCGTCAGCAGATCGACGCCCGCCTTGGCCGCACAGACATGCGCCTGATAGGCATACGGCTGATGGGCGTGATTGGCGGAAATACTGATGATGGATGCGCCGGGCTTGCGCAGATGCGGATACGCGGCACGGCAGGTGTTGTAGGTGCCCAGCAGGTCGATATCAATCACCGCTTTGAATCCGTTGGCCGACATGCCGGTGATGGGCGCGGGAAAATTGCCCGCCGCACCACAGACGAGGATATCCACTGGCCCGTAGAGTTCAGCGGTTCGCGCGAGTGCCGCTTCCATGGCTTCGTAGTTGCGCACGTCGGCGGCGAATCCTTCCGCCGTACCGCCAGAAGCGCGAATGGCCGCCACCGCCGCATCGAGCTTTTCCTGCTTGCGTCCCAGCAGCATCAGGCGCGCACCGTGCGCGGCAAAGGCTTCGGCGATCCCAAGGCAGATGCCGCTCGATCCGCCGGTGATGAAGGCGACCCTGTTTTTCAGAAGATCAGGAACAAAGGTAGACATGGAGAATCAGCATCCAGTCTACGATGAGTGACGCGGATCAGGGCGCGAAACTGCCGGCGAGGGTGAATGCGCCCAGGCGATTGAGGCTATAGGCAATCACCGTGTACGTTCCCGGCTTCACCTGTGCGGTGCCGCGAATGACGCCCGCTCGTACCGGCACGAATTCCAGGGGTAGCGTCTTGCCGTTCTCATCGAGCAGCGCCACTCCAATGTCGAAAGCCGTACTCCCCATCTCGGCGCTGAGCCGGCCGGCGTTTTCCACGGTCACGCGATAGGCTCGCGCCGGATTGCCCGCGGGCTCTTCCTCAATCAAATCGCGCACGCGGCAATCGTCCGCCACGAGCGAAGCATTCCGTGTGCCCGTAAGCGGCAACTCCTCCACCGGGCATTCCCGCGGCGCCGCAACAGCCGCCCGCAATTCAAATGCGCCGATGGCGCCATCGTCATACGCATTCGCCAGCACGGTGTATTTGCCCGGCCGCAATAAAATGGCGATGCGCGAGTTTCCGGCTCCTCCAGAATCGTCATCCTCGGCGAGAAATGTCTTATCCTCGCGCAGCAGATTCAGGTACGAATCGAATTGCGTCGAGGTTTGATCCAGCGTCAGCAGGCTTCGCTCGGCGAGTTCGATTGTGTAAGGCCGGATGAATGAAAAATTCCCGGAAAACGGCACAAAGTCCAGCAACCGGCAATCGCTGTTGGCCAGTGCGGATCGCACCGATCCAGGGACTTCCAGCGGCTCCGGAGTACATGTGCGCGCGGGCTCGGTGAGGGCGCGCAGAACATAGGTTCCTCCAGCAGCAACCCCGCCGGAGATCACCACCAGCAGATATTCACCCTCCGGCAGGCTCAACGTAAGCAACGCTTGCCCGAGGTTGTTGGTGTCCTGGCCGTTGTGCACAAACGCACCCGTCTTTGCGTTGAGCATCGCCAGCACCGGCGCGAAGGTATTGGACGCCGCCGCAATCCCAAACAGCGTGTTCGCTTCCACTTTGATGCGGTAGGTATCCACAGGCTGCAGATTCGAACTCGGCGTCTGCACATCCAGCAGGCGGCAATCCTCGGCGTCCAATTGCCCGTTCAGCACCTCATCGAAAGTCAGATCGGGAGTCGTGCAAGCGCGCCGTTCCAGCAGTTCCACCAGCAGGGTGAACGCCCCGGCCGAGGCGTTGCTGGTGGCGACCAATATCCTGTGTTTACCGGCCTTCACACTGGTGCGCAGTTCGCCGGGGGTTCCGATTTGCCCCGCCACAAACTGAAGCACAGAAAGCTTTTCGTTGGCCAGAACAGCGATCGGCGCCACCCCTGGCGCCGTCAGTTGCACGTGAAGAATGCCACCACCCTCTGGGACATCTACTTCATACGCCACGGCGGCCAAGGGACGAATGCCGGGGATATCCGTAGTGGAAGCATCGGGCAAGAAATCCTGCCCTTTGCACTCGGCTCCGGCGAAGGTTCCTTCCACCGTACCGGGTTCCATCACTACAGGAATACACTCGGCGCCCAATGCAACAGCGGCCAGCAGGAATGTGGCAAGGCGCCGCATGATCGTCAGGGGAGCGAACAGCCGTTCCACGAATGCTGCGGATCAGGGACGAAGGCAATGCCGGAACCGCTTGCCACCAGCCATCCGCCGGGCACTTTGGCGCGCGAAATCGACACCGTGCTGTGTAGTCGTTCGAACACCAGCGAGGGCTTAGGTGGCTCGACGGCCGCGGGCTTCGTCGTGTCCACAGGTGTGGCGGCGGGTGCCCCCAGCGGATGCAATGCCCCCTGCACCACATCTTTCCGCATGCGGTAGCGCTCGGCGAGGTAGGTGAAGGTGTAGAAATCCCCGGCATCTTCCACCTTGTCGATGATCGCGCCGAAGGGCAAGGAAATCGCGGGTTCGCCCAGTGGGGCGCCCGTTCTCTTATTCAGCTTCACCGCCTCAACGGTTTTCGAAACCTCGTATTTCGACATCCGCCTCCCTAGACGTTGGTGACCTGAATCTGGTTCACCACCTTTTTCACACCTTTCACTTTGTGTGTCAGGCTTTCCGCTTTCTGTCGTCCCTTTTCCGTGCGGACTTTTCCCTGCAGGGTAACCACACCGTCGTTCACGGTCACCTCGATGGCTCCGCCCTTCACGTCGGGATGATTCACCAGTTTCAGCCGCACTTCGTCGTAGATCCGGTCGTCCGCATTGCCTTGCTGCGCCGTGACGGGCAGCAACAACACAAGGAATAAAAACAACGCCGCAATCGTTCGCATAACTTGGGACCTTTCATTTAGCAGCATAGCGCAACATGCTATGCTCACGATGGAAACTCTTCCACTCACGGACCTCATCACTTTGTGCGGCATTGCTGGCTACACCACTCTGGATCATTCTCCGCCTCAAGAGCGCATCGAGCGGCTGATCCATTCCATCCGGCACCGCGGGCCTGACCAGCAAGGAGTGCACCGGGGCGCATCGATCGCCATGGGGGCCGTCCGCCTCAGCATCATTGATGTCGCGGGCGGCGACCAGCCCATTTTTTCACCGGATCGCGACGCCGTCATTTGCTTCAACGGCGAGATCTATAATCATGCGGCGCTGCGTGCCGAACTCGAATCGCTGGGCCACCGTTTCCACACGAAGTGCGATACGGAGGTTGTGCTGCACGCCTTCCTCGAGTGGGACACTGCGTGCTTCGCAAAGCTGCGCGGCATGTTCGCCTGTGCGATTTGGAGCGAATCGAAGCAGCGACTTGTCCTGGCGCGCGACCGGATGGGCATCAAGCCGCTCTACTTTCTCCGGCGGAATCGCGACATCTTCTTCGGCTCCGAGCTCAAGACCATCCTGGAGCACCCGGAAATCGACCGGCGGCTCAATCTCCGGGGATTGGCGTATTACCTCTCGCTGAACTACATTCCGCATCCGCACACGCTGGTGGAGGGGATCGAGAAGTTGCGCCCGGGAAGTTGGCTCGAATGGATTCGCGGCGCGGTTCGCACGGAAACCTACTGGCAGATTGCCTTCCGCCCGGATGCGCGCAAAACGCTTCCTGCCGCCAAAGAAGAACTGGACACGTTGTTGCGTGACTCGGTGCGCGAGCATCTGCTCTCCGACGTTCCGCTTGGCGTATGGGCCAGCGGCGGGCTCGACTCCTCAACCGTCCTTCACTACGCGGCGCGGGAAGTGCCGCATGTGAAGACGTTCTCCATCGGATTCCGGGGGCGGTCTTTCGACGAGAGCCCTTATTTTCGCGAGATCGCAGCATTCTACGGCGCGGAGCCGCACGAGTTCAGCCTGGGCCCCGAAGCGGACCTGCCCGCGGCGATCGAGCAGATGTCGTATTACTCCGATGAGCCAAGCGCCGATGCCGGCGCGTTGCCGGTGTGGTTTTTGTCGCAAATGACGCGCAGCCATGTCACAGTTGCCTTGAGCGGTGAAGGCGCAGACGAATTGTTCGGTGGCTACAACACATACCTGGCGGACCGCTACGCCGCCATCGCTCGCCACACGCCCGCCTTCCTCCGCAGCCTGGCGTTGCGCCTTCTTTCCGCGTGGCCCGCATCGGATGAAAAAATCAGCCTGGAGTACAAGACCAAACGCTTCCTGGAAGGTTCGCTGCTCGATCCCGCTCGCGCCCATCTATATTGGAACGGCACATTTGACGACGCCACGCGCGCGGCCATCGCGCCGGGCACGGCCAACGCGGACTGGAGCGGATGGCTTCCTTCCACCACGGGGCCGCTCAACCGTTTTCTACACATCGATCAGCTCTGCTATCTGCCCGAGGATATCCTCTACAAGTGCGATCGTATGAGCATGGCGCATTCGCTGGAAGTGCGCCCGCCATTCCTCGACCACCGCATCGTCGAATTTGCTGCAACGCTGCCGGAGCATCTGAAGATCCGCGGCAACACGCTGAAATACGTGTTGCGCGAACTCATGCGGGATAAGCTTCCCCGCAGCATCATCACGCGCAAGAAGGAAGGCTTCGATATCCCCGCCCACCACTGGTTTCGCGAACCGCTGCGGCCGCTGCTCGGCGACACAGTCAATGAGGCCGCCGTACGAGGTACGGGCGTCTTCGAGTGGACGCAAATCGAAGCCGTGATGCAGCGTCACTTCCGCCGCCAGACAAACTACGGTTATCACTTGTGGGGATTGTTGACTTTGTTCCTGTGGATGAAACGCTGGAAGATCACGGCGACATCCAGGACTCCGGAGGAACTGGCATGGGCCGGCACTCGCGGCTGATTGTTCTTGCGTGCGCCATCGCCATCTACTTCGGCTGCATCCTTTCACCGCCGGGTTTGATGGATGATGTGGACGCTGTACAGGCGCAGATCGCGCGTAACATGCTGGAGTCGGGCGATTGGGTCACGGCGCGGCTCGACGGTGTTGCCTATCTGGAGAAATCGCCGCTGATCTACTGGATGATGGCTGTATCCATGCGGATCTTTGGCCCGCACGATTGGGCGGCGCGCATCCCTCTGGCTCTTGGCGTTGTACTGCTGGTCTATTGCACCATGCGATTCTCCGCGTGGGCTTTCGGCGAACCGGCGGGAAGCTATTCCGGTTTCGTGATGGCCACCTGCATCGGGCTCTGGCTGTTCACCCGCATTCAGATCCCCGACGCGATTCTCACGCTTACTATCACCATCGCCATGTGGGCGTTTCTACGGGCGCTGGAAGAAGGTGGCGCCATGTGGCCCGCGGTGATGTCTGCCGCCATTGGCGTCGGACTGCTATTGAAGGGCCTCATTGCCGCGGTGTTTCCGGTGGCGGCCGCGCTGCTGTATCTCACCATTACCAGGCAGTTGTTCCGGAGAGAGACCTGGAGCAGGCTGCGTCCCTTCACGGGTGCACTGATCCTTCTGGCCATCGCCGCGCCCTGGCATGTGCTGGCCACACTGCGCAATCCACCGTACCTCGACTTCACCATGAAGAGCGAGCCCGGCCAATATCACGGCTTCTTCTGGTTCTATTTCTTCAACGAACATGTCTTCCGCTTTCTGAACATGCGCCACCCGCGCGATTACAACACCGTCCCCCGGCTCGCCTTCTGGCTCTTCCACCTGTTGTGGCTGTTCCCCTGGAGCGCCTATCTGCCCGCGGTGGCGAAGCTTGGTTTCGCGCCGGTGGATCGCGCCGGCCGGACACGTCTTCTGGCTCTCTGCTGGACTGGGTTCCTGCTCGTCTTCTTCACCTTTTCCACGACGCAGGAATACTACTCCATGCCTTGCTACCCCGCGCTGGCATTGCTGCTCGGCTCAGCGATGGTTTCCGCCCCGCACGCCTGGATCTTGCGCGGCAACCGCGTGATTGCAGGCGTTGCCACGCTGGCCGCTCTTGCTGTAATCGGAATCCTGGCGCAGGTCTGGAATCTCCCTAC
>CALFYN010000975.1 GCA_937952345.1 uncultured Acidobacteriota bacterium | reverse complement strand
GTGGTGGAAACGAAGCGTGCGGCCATTGCAACAGCAGCGCCGGAAGCGCTGACGCCGGCGGCGGTTGTCAAGGAAAAGCCGGCCCAGAGTGGAGATGTAAGCTTCCTGGGCGGGATTCAGCAGACGATCCTGCGGCGGGCGGCGGTGAATCTGAGCGACGACTTCCGCAGCGGGCTGGGCGATTGGGAAGGCGAAGGGGATTGGGCGAAGGCTTGGGCTTATGACGCGGCGGGGTTTCTGCACACGGGTCCGCTGATTCTGTACAAGCCGTCGTTGGGGCTGACCGATTACCATATGGAATTTCTGGGGCGGATCGAAAAGAAAGCCATGGGGTGGGTGTACCGGGCGACGGACCGCAAGAACTACTACGCACACAAGATTGTGCTGACGAAGGGCGGGCCGCTGCCGACGGCGGTGGTGGAGCGCTATGCGGTGATTGACGGAAAGACGTATTCGCTGGCGCGGCGGCCGTTGCCCATGCAGGTGCATGTGGATGCGTCATACCGGGTGCGTATGGACGTGAGTGGTAACGGATTCACCCTATCGGTACAGGGGCAAATTGTCGATCATTGGAGTGACGACCGGTTGAAGACCGGCGGGATCGGATTTTTCAGTGCGCGCGGTGAGCAGGCGAGCCTGCGATGGGTCGAGCTATCGCACCAGCACGATTTTCTCGGCCGGCTGTGCGCGTTTCTGGCGCCGTATAGTCTGCCCGCAAAGGAAGGAAGTCTGAAGTAAATGAACCCGAAGAAGCGAACGGACAAGGATATCGGGCCGGTGGCGGAGGGCCTGGGAGAGATGAACACGCTGTCGAATATCCATGCCAAGGCACTCGCCAAAGCGGTTTCCATGCATCTGGAGGGGAAGCCGAAAGAGGCATTGCGGGAACTGGACAACGCGGTAGGCAGCGGGGCGGATTCGACGGAAGTGCACTCGGCGCGGGGGCACCTGCAGTACGAGTTGGAACTGTATGACGATGCGGCGCAGAGCTACTCGCGGTTGCTGGCGCTCGATGCGCGGCATCCCAACGGGAACTTCAACCTGGCGGTGTGCCTGGAGAAACTGGGCCGGTGGGAAGAAGCAGCGCAGCAGTTTGAAAAGGCGCTGGATGCGGATCCGCAGCGGCTGGAGGCGTGGCTGGGGCTGGGGATTTGCCGGCTGCACAGCGAAAAAGCCGAGCAGGCTCTGGAGGCCTTCGAGCGCTGCCTGGCGCGCGACGCCGAGCATGAGACGGCGCGTTTCGGGAAAGCCGTGGCGCTGCAATATTTATGGCGATTCGACGAATCGGCCGAGATTTACCGTGCGATTCTCGACAAAAATCCCAATTCCGAAGAATCGCTGGTGAATCTGATCACGATCGGCATGGCGCGCAAGGATGAGAAGATGATCCGGGACTATTCCGAGCGCCTGCTGACGATCCGGCCGTTCTCACAGGCGGCGCTGGAAGGACTGGCCACGTGCGCGTTTTCGAGCAGCGATTTTGAAGCGGCGGCGCGGTGCTGCGCCAAGCTGGTGGAATTCACGCCGAATCACTTTGAGCGCTGGTTCAACCTGGGCGTGGCGTATCAGAAACTGGGGCGGCATGAGCAGGCGGCGCAGGCGTATGCCGAAGCGGTGCGTGTGCGGCCGGACGCCAAGCAGGGCTTTGTGAATCTGGGCATCGTGCGGCAGGAATTGGGAGATCTGAAGGGAGCGCGGGAGGCTTACGAGCGCGCGCTGCAACTGGCGCCGGACATCCCGGAGATTCTCTACAACC
>CALFYN010000974.1 GCA_937952345.1 uncultured Acidobacteriota bacterium | reverse complement strand
CATCTTGTCCACAATCTTGCGTCCGAGGGTATTTTCGGCCTGAAATCCGGTAATGAGGATGGTATTCCGCCCATCTTCGATACTATTTCGCAAATGGTGCAGGACGCGGCCGGCTTCGCACATGCCGGAGGCGGAGATGACGAGGTAGGGATGGCGCAGATCGTTCAAGGCCTTGGACTCCTCGGCGCTTCGAACATAGCGCAGCATACGGAATCCGAAGGGATCGGAGCCATTGTCGAGGAACCTGCGGGTTTCCTCGTCGAACAATTCCTGATGTTTGCGGAACACGTCGGTGACGTTGACGGCCAACGGGCTATCGACGTAGATGGGAATGGCCGGGATGCGTTTCTGTAGGACAAGATCGTGGAGAAGGACCACCAATTGTTGCGTCCGTCCCACGGCGAAGGCGGGAGCGATGATGCGTCCTCCACGGGCGGCGGTGCGGCTGACGACGTCGGCGAGTTTGTCGGCTACACTGTCGAGGGGCTTGTGAAAGCGGTCGCCATAGGTGCTTTCGAGGATCAGATAGTCTACTGGGGGCAAGGTTTCGGGATCGTCGATGATGGGCAATCCGACGCGGCCGACGTCGCCGGAGAAGCCGAGCCGGACGGGGCGCCCCGCCTTGCTTTGTTCGAGTGAGACACAGGCTGAGCCGAGCATGTGTCCCGCGCCGTGGAAGCAGAAGCTGAGTCCTTCGATGAGAGGGGTGTTGGTGTGAAAGGCTGTGCGGCGGAAGAGCGGCAATGTGTTCTCCGCGTCCTCGACGGTGTAGAGCGGGCAATCCTGGCGGTCGTCAGTCTCCTCGCCGATCATGCGGCGGCGGCGGCGACGCTTGTTGAGAAACTCGCAGTCCTTCTCCTGCACGAAGGCGGAGTCTTTGAGCATTGCCTCGCAGAGGTCGGCAGTGGCCGCGGTGCTGTAGATGGGTCCGCGGAAGCCTTCCTTGTAGAGCATGGGAAGGTTGCCGCTATGGTCGATGTGGGCGTGGGAGAGGACCACCGCGTCGACTTCGCGGGCGTCGAATGGGAGATTGCGATTGCGTTCCTCGGCCTCGCGCCTCCGTCCTTGGTACAGCCCGCAGTCGAGCAGGACGCGCTTCCCATTGATTTCGAGAATGTGCATGGAGCCGGTGACCGTTTTCGCCGCGCCCCAAAATCGAAGTTTCATAAGTTACTGCAAGTATACTGGGGATAAATGCTTCGCTTCAGCTTTGTATTTCTGTTGGCGCCTGGGCTGCCGGCGCAGAAGAAGCCCGTAACGCTGGAGGCGCTTGCGGCACAAGGACCGCCGTCCGGCGTGCAGACGCTATGGTCGCCGGATGGGAAACGGATCGCGTTGCGGCAGGGGGGCAATCTGCAGTTGGTGGATGTGGCCTCGCGGTCCCGCCGCCATGTGCTTTCGCTGAGCGCGCTCAGTGCCGCGGCGACACCCGTGCCGCCGGCGACCGCCTTCGGATGGGAGAACCGGCGGGTGAGCGAGCAATCGCTGCAATGGACGCCCGACGGCAAACGGATGCTGGCCTCGCAGGGCGGGGATGTGTTTCTGATCCATTTGGAGGCGGGCGGGTTTCAGCAACTCACGGCGACGCCGTTCGCAGAGCGCGATCCGAAGCTTTCGCCGGACGGCAAGAAGCTGGCCTACCGCCGGGACCACGACCTCTACGTGCTGGATCTGGCCACCCGCCAATCGCGGCGGCTCACGACGGATGGTTCGCTGACGTTGCTGAATGGGGAACTCGATTGGGTGTATCCCGAAGAATTGGACCTCGGTACGGCGTACTGGTGGTCGCCGGATTCGCAATCCATTGCATATCTGCAGTTCGATATCAGCCGGGAGATGGTGCATCCGCATGTGGACATGTTGGGACTGTTCGCCAAAGTGGAGCCACAGCGGTTTCCGAAGGCCGGCACCCCGAATGCCGATGTGCGGTTGGGTGTGATTCCTGCCCACGGCGGCGCGACGAAGTGGATGGATCTGGGGGAAACGCGGGACCGGTTACTGGCTCGCGTCTACTGGACACCGGATTCGAAGGGGCTGGTGGTGTTTCGTCTGAACCGTGTGCAGAATGAGTTACACATCCTGGGCGCGGAGGCGGCGACGGGCCAATCGAAGATCGCATTTGAGGAAAAAGATCCGTCGTGGATCAACATCAAGAACGATTTTGCTATTTTGCCGCGCGCGCAACAGGCGATTCTGGGGAGTGAACGGGACGGCTACCGGCATCTCTACCTGGTGAGCAAGAACGGAAAGCAATTGACGCCGATCACGAAGGGAGATTTTGAGGTCACGGAACTGGTGCATGTGGATGAGGAAGGGCGCAGGGTTTGGTTTCTTTCCACCGAACAGAGCCCTTTGGAACGGCATTTGTATGTGGTGGGAAGCGACGGGCAACGGAGGAAGGTAACGCAAGAGAAGGGTACGCACGCGGTGGATATGAGCCCGAACGGGGAATATTGGATCGATACGTTTTCGAGCATCGACCAGCCTTCGCGAACGGTGTTGCGGGATGCGGCGGGCAACGTTGTGCTGACTCTGCGCGAGCCGAACAACAAGCCGCGTGAGGAGTACGACATCCTGCCGACGGAGTTCCTGAATTTCAAGGGCAAGGACGGAACGCTGTACTACGCGCGGCTGATTAAGCCGAAGCATTTCGACGCGGCGAAAAAACATCCGGCCATCGTAATGATTTATGGTGGGCCACACGCGCAGACGGTGCGGGACACCTACGCCGGTGTGACATGGGACCAGGTGCTGGCACATCGCGGCTTCGTCATCTGGCAGATGGACAATCGCGGATCGGCGGGGCGGGGGCACAACTGGGAGGCCGCGGTGAACCGTCGGTTTGGGAAACAGGAACTGGCGGACCAACTGGAAGGGATCCGGCATTTGACGTCGCTTGGGTTTGTGGATGAGAAGCGGATCGGCATCCACGGCTGGAGCTATGGCGGATACATGACACTGACGGCGATGTTGCACGCTCCGGACGTGTTCCGGGCCGGCATCAGCGGCGCTCCAGTGACGGATTGGCGGCATTATGACACGATCTACACGGAGCGCTACATGGGCACACCGGAGCAGAATCCCGAAGGATACAAGCAAAGCTCACCGGTGCATTACGCGGCGAATCTGAAGGGGAAATTGATGCTGGTGCACAACTACGGGGATGATAACGTGCTGTACCAGCACAATCTGCAAATGCAGGTGGAATTGCAGAAGGCAGGGAAACATTTTGACCTGCTGGTGTATCCGCAGAAGGCGCACGGGGTGAGCGGCGCTTACAACAAGCACATGCGCGAGGCGATGACCGAATTCTTCGAGCGGCACCTCAAATAGACAGCTTGTTGAACCGATCGTAGGCGGCATCCCAGGCCGAGTTGGCCGCGGGTTTGTGGGTGGTGACAGGGAAGGAATCGCGAACGACCTGACGGATGGCGGCGAGTCCATCGAGATCGCCCGCGCCCATGGCCTGCACAAGGATATTGCCTGCAACCGTAGCTTCAGAAGGGCCGGCAATGACGGTGCGTCCGGTAGCGTCGGCGACAAACTGATTGAGCAGTGCGTTGCGGCTGCCGCCACCGACGATGTGGATGCGGTTGATGCGCCGGGCGAGGAGCGATTCGAGGCTTTCGAGCACCTGCCGGTAGCGGAGGGCGAGGCTCTCGAGAATGGCGCGGCAGAACTCGGCGTGCGATGCCGGGGGCGTCTGGCCATTGGCCTTGCAATGGGCAGCGATCTTGGTGGGCATGTCGCCTGGCTCGAGGAAAGCATCGGGATGCAGGACGGCGGAGAAGGGGCGTGCCGAGGCAGCCATCTCAGCCATCTCAGCGTAGCTGTAAGTGGATCCCTCCAACGCCCAGGCTTTTCGGCACTCCTGCCAGAGCCAGAGTCCGGCAATGTTCTTGAGAAGGCGCACGCGTCCTTCGACGCCGATCTCATTGGTGAAATTGAGCTCGGCGGAACGGGCGTTGACGACGGGTTCGGGCAACTCCACACCCATCAACGACCATGTACCGCTGCTGATGTAGCACCAGTCGCGGTCGCCCTCGACGGGGACGGCGGCAACCGCGGCGGCGGTGTCGTGGCCGGCTACCGCATACACGGGGACTCCGCCATCGAGCGAGGGGCCGAGGAGCGTTCCGGGGTGTACGATTTCGGGGAGGATGCGCGGGTCCAATCCGAGGCGAGACAACAATTCGGTGGCAAAACGTTTTTTCACCGGATTGTAGAACTGCGAGGTGCTGGCGATGGTGAGTTCCGCACGCTTCACGCCGGTGAAGAAGTAGTTGAACAGATCGGGCATGAAGAACAACGTTTCGGCCACATCGAGCGCGGGGGCCTTCTGCTGCGCCATGGCGTGCCATTGGAACAGGCTGTTGATCTGCATGAACTGTATGCCTGTCTCGGCGAAGATCTCCTCGCGTGGCACGACGGCGAAGGTTCGCTCCATCTGGCCGTTGTTGCGCGCATCGCGGTAATGGCGGGGATTGTCGACGAGCGCGCCATCGCGGCCGAGGAAAGCAATATCCACGCCCCAGGTGTCAATGCCGATGCCGCTGAGGGAGAGCTTGCGCTCGCGCGTGGCGATGCGCAGACCTTCGGTCATCTCGTGAAACAGGCGCAGGGTGTCCCAATAGAGGCCGGTGGGCAGGCGCACGGGCTGGTTCGGGAAGCGGTGGAGTTCTTCGAGGGCGAGTTTGCCGTCGACGATGGCGCCCAACATGGCGCGGCCGCTTTCGGCACCAAGATCGAATCCGAGATAGTGTTTCATTGCGCCACCTCGATGACCACCTTGCCCACGCCGTCGGCGTAATCGGCAAGCAACTCAAAGCCCCGTGGTGTCTGCTCAAAGGGAAGCACGTGCGTTACGAGGGCGTCGGACACGCGGCCGGCGGCGAGCAATCGTGCCGCGGCAGCGCCTTTATGGTTGGAGCGCTTCAAGGTGCGGATGAGGATCTCTTTGTTCATGGCGGTTTGCAGGTCGACGTCGAGGACGTGTTCGCTGGGGATGCCGATGAGCATGTAGGTGCCACCGGGGCGGGTGATGCGGATGCCCATGTTGATGGTCTGGAGGGCGCCGGCAGCATCGAGCACGAGATCGACTCCGCGGCCGCGCGTTTCATCCATGACCGCTTCTTCCATTTGGCTGACGGGGACGCAACGTTCGGCGCCCATCCGGCCGCCGAGCGCGAGGCGGTGGGGAAGCTTGTCGCAGAGGAAGACTCGCGACGCGCCGGAAAGCTTCGCCATCGACGCACAGAGCATGCCGATGGGTCCGGAGCCCATCACTGCAACGGTATCGCCGACGGCGATCTGGACAAGTTCCATGACGTGGACGATGACGGCCACGGGTTCAATGAGCGTGGCCTGGGTCCAGGTGAGCGCATCGGGGACGAGGTCGGCGTTGTGTTCCGGGACGAGGGCGTATTCGCGGAACAGGCCGGGCGCGACGGGGCTGCCGAGGAACACGCAGTTGACGCAGTTGTTGTGCTGGCCGCGGAGGCAGTATTCGCAATGGCCGCAGGTAAGGGAGGGTTCGATGGAAACGCGATCGCCGACTTTGCGATGGTGGACCCCCTTGCCGACGGCGATGACTTCGCCGGCGGGTTCGTGGCCGAGCACCTGTGGGTAGACGGCCTTGCTGTGGCCGATTCCTCCTTCCAGATACCAGTGCATGTCAGAACCGCAGATTCCCACCTGGCGGATCTTGACCAGCACTTCGCCGGGACCGGGATCGGGCGGGTCCGGCAGTTTGTATTCTTCCAATTTCCGTTGATCGACCAGGGCAAAGGAGCGCATGAAGAAGGTTATTGTAACGCGAGTGAATGCCTAACCGGCAGGGGTGGGGACGGTGGATAAAACATGCACGTGTGAAAATGTTCAGACAATGTGGTACACTGCAACTTCAAGCCGTTTTTGTATTATGTCCAAAAAGAGCAGCAAATCCGTTACCGCCGCCGAGCCTAAAGTTACGGCTCCGGCTCCTGTAAAGGAAAAGAAACCGCGCGTCCGCAAAGTAGCGGCGCCTGCCCCAGTTGCGCAAAATTATGAATCGCTCCAGCAGGAAATCGCCCGCATGGCGTACTTCTTCTGGATGGAGCGCGGCCAGGAACACGGCAACGCCGTGGAAGACTGGCTCCGCGCAGAGCGTGAAGTGATGAGCAAACTAGCGGTACTTTCTGAGCACCGCCAATAATTTCCCCTGTATTTGCAGGTCTTCCATCGGCACCAGGATAGGCTGCATGGCCGCATTGGCGGGTTGCAGCCGTGCCATTCCATTCTCCCGATAGAAACGTTTGAGAGTGGTTTCCGCACCTCGCACGAGGGCTACGACGATTTCGCCGTTGCGCACGTCTTGTGTCCGTTCAATGAGGACGAAATCCCCGTCGCAAATGTGATCTTCAATCATCGATTCGCCACGAACCTGTAGCGCGTATAGATCACGGTCGCTGAGCATTTCGGTGAAATTCAGCGTTTCCTGAGCGGCGAATGCTTCGACGGGTGCGCCGGCGGCGATGCGTCCCTGGATGGCGATTTCTAACTGTTCGGGAGCGGGCCGTTCCTTTTTCCAATCGCGCAAATAGTTGGAGGACAGTTCGAGAGAACGGCTCTGGTTGAAGCCGCGCCGCAGATACTGTTTTGTTTCGAGGGTCTGGATGTGCTTGTGCACGGTGGCGAGCGAGGCGAGTTGCATGCCGTGGGCGATTTCCTCATAACTGGGGCTGTAGCCGTGTTCCTCGACGAAGCCCGCGATGAAGTCGAGTACTTCTTTTTGCCTGCGTGTCAAAGCCATGCCTTCATTATTGGCGAAGAAAAGGGGAACGTCAATAGGCAGTAGCGTGTTAGTTATCGCACGGCATGCCTGCTTGTCTATACTGAAACCCTATGGCTGATTCTCATCCCAATCCTGGAATCATCTTTGACACGCTTGTGGGCTACCATCGTAGCGCGGCTTTACGCACGGCGATTGACCTGAACCTCTTCACCGCCATCGGCGAAGGCTGTGTCAATGCGGAAGCGCTGGCGCACCGCACGCACGCCTCGGAGCGGGGCATCCGGATCTTGTGCGATTTCATGGTGACCATTGGGCTGCTGACAAAGTCGGAGGAGTGCTACGGTCTCACGGCGGAGTCGGCGATGTTTCTGGACCACCGTTCGCCGGCTTGTATTGCCAGTTGCGCGCACTTCCTCACGAATCCGATGCAGATGGAAGCGTTTCACAGCCTTACGCAAGCCGTGCGGCACGGCGGGACAGCGCTGAGCGAAGAGGGTTCGATGGAGCCGGAGCACCCGATGTGGGTGGAGTTCGCGCAGGGAATGATGCCGCTGATGGCGCCAGCGGCGCATGAGATTGCGGCAATTCTGGCATGCGATCCGCATCCGGTGCGCAAGGTGTTGGACGTGGCGGCGGGGCATGGGATTTTCGGCATCGCCATGGCGCAGAAGTTTCCCGATGCACAGGTCACCGCGCTCGACTGGGCGCCGGTGCTGGCGGTGGCGTCGCGCAACGCGGCGAAATTTGGCGTCGCGGATCGTCATCACACCATCGCGGGCAGCGCCTTCGACGCCGATTTCGGCGAGGGCTACGACGTGGTGCTGGTGACGAACTTCTATCATCATTTCGATGTGCCTACCTGCCGCGACCTGGCCACGAAGATCCATGATTCGCTGGCGCCGGATGGGCGCATGGTGACGCTGGAATTCATGCCGAACGAGGACCGCGTGACGCCGCCGGAACTGGCGCGGTTCGCGCTGACCATGCTGGCAACGACGGCGCACGGCGATGCATATACGTTTGCCGAGTACGACCTGATGTTCCGGCAGGCGGGTTTCGCGGCAAATGTGAAGCATCAATTGCAGAGGTCGATGCAGCGTGTCATTGTGAGCCACAAATGATCGGGGCGTTGTTGTGGCTGCTGGCGCCGGCGCTCTTTGGGGCGGATGCCGTGGATCAGATTTTCGCGCGTTACCAGCAACCGGGTGCGCCGGGATGCGCAGTGACGGTGGTGAAGGACGGCAAGCAGGTTCATCAAGGGCTCTACGGATTGGCCAATCTGGAGCACGACGTTCCCATCGGACCGCAGACAGCGTTCTATTTGGGATCGACATCGAAGCAATTCACGGCGATGACGGTGATGCTGCTGGTGGAGATGGGACGGATGAAACTGGAGGATCCGATCCATAAGTATTTGCCGCAGTTGCCGGAGTACATGAAGCCAGTGACCATCCGGCATCTGCTGGAGCATACCAGCGGCATCCGCGATTACATCGCG
>CALFYN010000973.1 GCA_937952345.1 uncultured Acidobacteriota bacterium | reverse complement strand
TGGATTCGATGACCTTAGCACGTAGGGCGAAGGGTAGGCATAGGAGTAGTGCGCCCTGTCGGCGGGTGGCAGGCCTCAGGCCGCGCACACCGCCAGCAGCGCCGCCTTCAGGCGCCCCATGTGCTCCTCTGTCAGCTTCTTCCCCGCATTGCTGATGTAGAACACGTCCATCGCCTTATGCGCCTCCGTGTCCACCAGCACCAGCTCAATATTGCAGCCCGTGTTGGACAGCGCCGACGCCACATCGTACAGGAGACCCGGACGGTCCTCGGCAATCAGCTCCACCAGCGTGGCCGATTCCGACGCCTCGTTGTCAAAGCTCACCTTGGGTGTGATCACACTCCGCTTGCTCGGCGCCGCCGGCTTCGGGCGTGACCGCAGCAACTCCCTGACATGCAACCGCCCCAGCAGCACACGCTCCAGAATCGACTGTAGCCGGTCCACTTCCGACGGGTTCAGCTCCAACGTGCGCGACGGATCGGCGAAGGCAAACGTGTCGAGAATCGTCCCTTGCTGGTTAGCAAAGGCCTCCGCCTTGAGGATGTTCATCCCGAAGCTCGCCAGCGCCCCCGCCACCGAGGCGAACAGGTGCAACCGGTCCTTGGCCAGCACCGTCAGCATGTAGCCGCCTTCGGTCTTGCGGATGTCCAGCGCCACTTCGGTTTCCCGCCGCCGCGCCTCCAGATCGAGGTGCATCCGGATCTCGGGTTCGCTGTGCGTGCGCAGGTACCGCACGGGAAGCCCTTTGAGAAAGCTCTCGCGCTCGCCCCCTTCGCCGGCCGCCAGTTCGATGCGGTCCGTCTGCAACTCCCGGGTCAGCTCATGATGCGTGCGCAGATACACCCGCCATAGCTGCTCCAGCCGCCAGGGCGACAGCGCCGTCGGGTTCACGGCCGATACATCGGCATACGTGAGCAAGGTCAGATAGCGGAGCGCCTCAATCGTGCCCACCTTTCCGGCCAGCGTCCGCGCCGTTGCCGGGTCGTCCAGATCGCGGCTGCTCATTGCCGCCGACAACGCCAGATGCTGATCGATGAGGAAGAGGATCATCTCGCGCGCCTTCTCCGGCGCTCCAAGCTTATCCAGGATAGACTTCGCCATCTCCACCGATTCCTCGGAGTGATTGCCGCTCCGCGCACCCTTGCCGATGTCATGCAACAGCAGCGCCGCGCGCAGCACGCTGAGATCCTCGATCTCGGTCAACAGCGTCGAGAAGCGGCGGTGCCCCGGCTCGGCCGAGCGCGTCAGCTTCTGCAGATTCTCAATCGTGACGATCGTGTGCTCGTCCACCGTGTAGCGGTGGTAGAAGTCCCGCGTCACCATGTGCTCAATGCCTTCCCACCCCGGAAAGAGCAGGCGCAGCACGCCGCTCTCCTGCATCGAGCGCAAGGCCATGGCCGCGTGCGGCTGCAGGAGAATCTCGCGGATCGCGGGCCAGATGGCGCCCGCCGAGGCGAAGTACTCGCTCAGTTTGGGATAGGCTTCCATGATGCGCCGCTCGCAGTCGAGCGAGAGCGCAATGCCATGCCGCGCCACGAAATGGAACAGGCGCAGAATCGAACCGGGGTCGCTTTCGAGCAGTTGACTCGACTTCAGCAGCACGCGGTCCTTGGAGACCGTGAACTCGGCGTTCGATAGCCGCGAGCGCCATTCGCGGAATCCGGCCAGCAGAACGTTGTGCTTGCTTTCGATGGCGTCCATCGCCCGGATCGCCGCGCCTTCGATCGAACGGACGCGGCGGAAGTATTCGCGCATCCAGTCATCGGCCGAGGGATATGGGGAGTACTTCTGCTCCGCCAGTTCGTCCTGAGCTTCAAACGACAGGTTGTTGTTGTCGCGGCGCGAGCGGTAGTGCAGATGGCACCGCACCTGCGACAGGAACCGCCGCGGTTCCTCCATGTCCCGCCAGGAGATGTCGTGCAGGCCCGATATCTCGAGCTTGTGGAACCACTCCAGCAAGTGGACGTCCCGCAATCCACCGGGGCCTTCCTTGAGGTTGGGCTCCAGGTGGAACACCGTATTGGCGTACTGCGAGTGCCGTCCGCGGGCCAGCCGGCAAAGGTGCCGCGCCAGCGAGACGCGCTGGTTCTCGTAGAACTTCTTCAGCTTCGGCTCGAGCCGCGCATAGAGATCCGCGTCCCCGGCCATGAAGCGCTGGTCGATGAGGCTGACGTTCAGCTCGATATTGGTATCATGCAACTCGCAGCATTCGGGGATGGTGCGCACCGACTGGCTGACGCGAAGGTTGGCGTCCCACAGCGCCTGAAGGAACGAGGAGATGTTACCTCGCTTCTCCTCGGCCAGTTTCTCGCTTTCCACAAGCAGGCACACGTCTACGTCGGAGTAAGGAAATAGCTCCTGCCGGCCGTAGCCGCCTACTGCCAAAAGGGCCAACCCTGAGGGAACCTCCGGGGCGAGATGCTCCACGTAGGCGCGATGGACTTCCTGTTCCACCAGACGGGAACGCTGGCGAAAGACTTCGCCAGCGTCGCCACTCTCCAGAAAGCGCTCTCGAATCAGTTCCCAGGTTGGGGCCGGATCAGAGTGCAATCTCTCCCCTGTCGTCATTGCGGATGCGGATGGCTTCTGCGACATCGTAAACAAAGATTTTCCCATCTCCGATCTTTCCAGTTCTAGCCGCGCCACTCACGACGCGCAGGACTTCCTCCAGGCGCGAGGAAGGAATGATCAGTTCGAGCTTCACTTTGGGGAGAAGATCGACTGTGTACTCCTGGCCGCGGTAGACCTCTTTATGGCCCTTCTGGCGCCCATGCCCGCGGACTTCGGTAATGGTCATCCCATCGACGCCGGCGGCCTTCAGGGCTTCCTTCACGTCTTCCAGTTTGAACGGTTGAATGATCGCTTCGATTTTCTTCATGTATGGTCTCCCGATTAGGCTTCCTGGCTATACGCTTCTTCACCGTGCATGGAGAGGTCGAGGCCATCCTGTTCCTGGTTGGCATCGACTCGAACACCAAGGGCGATGTCGCAGATTTTGAGAATGATGAGGGTCCCCACGATACCAAGGACGATGGCGATGCCGGCTCCAATGGCTTGATCCACGATCTGGCCGGCGTTGCCGTCCACCATGCCGAGGGGCAGCGCATTTCCGGCGGAGTCCTTGAGGGCGTTGTTGACCTGATTGGTGGCGAACACGCCAGTGAGGAGGGCGCCGAGGGTTCCGCCAACACCGTGGACGCCGAAGGCATCGAGCGAATCGTCATAGCCTAGTTTGTGCTTGGCGATTGCGACCATGAAGTAGCAGATGAACCCGGCGAGGAGTCCGATGATCATGGCCGACATCGGGGTGACGAAGCCGGAGGCCGGAGTGACGGCGACGAGTCCGGCGACGGCGCCGGAGATACCGCCGAGGACGCTCGGTTTGCCGACGTGGAACTGTTCGGCGATGAGCCAGCCGATGGCTGCGGTGGCGGCGGCGAAGTGGGTGGCGACGAAAGCGCTGGTGGCCAGGCCGCCCGCGCCGAGTGCACTGCCGGCGTTGAATCCAAACCAGCCTACCCACAGCAGGCAGGCGCCGATGAAGCTGAGGACGAGGTTATGCGGCTTCATGGGGTCGACGCGATAGCCCTTGCGCGGGCCCATGTAGAGGGCGCACACGAGTGCGGAGATGCCGCTTGTGATATGGACCACCGTGCCGCCGGCGAAATCGAAGCAGCGGAACTGGCCGCCCAGGAAGGCATTGAGCAGGCCGCCTTTGCCCCAGACCATGTGGGCCATGGGGAAGTAGACGATGAGACCCCACAGGGTCATAAAGAGGAGCATGGCGCTGAACTTCATACGTTCGGCGAATGCGCCGGTGATGAGCGCCGGGGTGATGATGGCGAACATCAACTGGAAGACCATGAAGGTCTGTTGCGGAATGGTGGCGGCGTAGTCGCCGTTGGGCGCGGAACCCACGCCATTGAGGAAGAGGTAGCGGAGGTCTCCGATGAAGGCATTGCCTTCGCCGAAGGCCAAGCTGTAGCCAACGATCCCCCATAAGACGGTCATGAGGGCCATCATGATGAAGCTCTGCATCATGGTGCCGAGGACGTTTTTCCGGCGAACCAGCCCCCCGTAGAAGAGGGCAAGTCCTGGCCCGGTCATCATCAGCACGAGGGCGGAGCTCGTCAACATCCAAGCGTTGTCTCCCGCGGACTGGGCGGATTGAGCGGCAGCTTCAATGGCTGCAACTTGTTCAGGGGTGACTGCCGTTTGCGCGGCGGCCACAGCGGCGCTTGCACTAAGCAAAGCGAGCAGGTTTTTCATTGTTCAGGAACCTCGAGCGAGTGGTTGCGATGCAACTGTTTCAGGATGACTCGCCCGATTAGGGGCGGACAAGAAAAAGGTTTTGATCGGATGGATTACGATTTTCTATCGCTGGGCTGTAAGTGATTGACAGATAGGGATTTTACAGTGAGAAAAAGCCGGGTTGTATGGCCTTGATCAAAATTTTGGATTGGTCGATAAGAGCCTTTCGCGGCTACAGTGTGAATTCAATACAAACCACGGAGCGTACACAACCAAATGGCTCGAACAAGAGAGCTCGTACTTCTCACATTGACTGTCTCGCTGGCTTTTTCACAGCAGACGCCCGATCCTCAGGCATCGCAGACATCAGCGCCC
The DNA here is from genome assembly GCA_937952345.1 of uncultured Acidobacteriota bacterium. Lineage (GTDB taxonomy): Bacteria > Acidobacteriota > Terriglobia > Bryobacterales > Bryobacteraceae > CADEFT01. Next base: position 198 of record CALFYN010000973.1, on the reverse strand, counting down.
GCCGCGCCGCCGGCATGGTCTGCAGGGCCGATCGACTTCAGCGGGTTGGTGGATGGCTACTACAGCCTCAACTTCAACCATCCCGCTTCCATGACGAACAACCTGCGCAACTTCGATATCCGGGCCAATTCCTTGAGCCTGAATATGGCCAAGATCGAGTTGCAGCATTCGGCGGACCCCGTAGGTTTCCGTATTGAT
>CALFYN010000972.1 GCA_937952345.1 uncultured Acidobacteriota bacterium | reverse complement strand
CTACAACGCGGTGAAGTCGCGGACGTGGCAGTACAACGCGTCGATGACGATGCTGCGCGGAACGCACACGTTCAAGATGGGTGCGGATTTCCGGCGCTTCCCGGTGTCCATCGATCAATCGTCACCGCTCGCCTTCAGTTCGACGGGGGCCTTCACGGGCGGGCCGAATCCGCAATCGGCGGCGGCGCGCACGGGGCGCGGGCTGGCCGATCTGCTGCTGGGCGTGGCCACGGTGAGCTATCAACTGCGGCCCCTGGAGTTGCACCGCCATCCGTACTACGCCTTCTTCTTCCAGGATGAGTGGAAGGTGAAGCCGCGGCTTACGCTGACGCTCGGCATGCGCTATTCGCTGGAACTGCCGAGGGCGGAAGATAACAATCAATACGTCTTCCTCGACATGGAATCGACGAGCCCGCTCGAAGGGAAGGTTCCGGGGATGACGGGACTGCGCGGCGGAGTCGGGTTCGTGGGCGTCGGCGGTGTGGGACGGCGGACGCAGATTGCGGACCGCAACAATTGGGATCCGCGCATCGGGCTGGCCTATGAGCTGAATGACAAGACGGCCATCCGCACCGGATTCGGTGTATTCACGTCGTCCATCGCTCCGAACACGGACGCGGCGTTGGGCTTTTCGAGCAACACCACTTCGCTGGTGGCGCAGCCCGATGGCGTGACGCCACTGTTCAATCTGTCGAACCCGCTGCCGAACGGCTTTATACAACCGACCGGCAACGCGCTGGGCTTGTCGACAAACCTCGGGCTGGGGATCTCCGGTCCGGTGCGGCGGCAGCGCCTGCCGTATCAGATGCAGTGGTCGCTCGATGTGCAACGGCAACTGCCGTGGCAGACGGTTGTGGAAGTCGGCTATGCCGGCTCGTCGGGTGTCGCGCTGCCGAGCGGCGTGCAGTATAACCAACTTCCCGACCAGTACCTGTCGCTCGGCACGCAGCTCAACCAGACGGTGCCGAATCCGTTCTTCGGCGTGATCACCGAGCCGACATCGACGCTGAGCCGGGCGACGGTGCAGCGCGGACAATTGCTGCGCCCGTTCCCGCAGTTCACGGGGACATCGGCCAGCCAGGCGCCGGTGGGCCACTCGACGTATCACGCCATGCAGATGCGCGTGGAGCGGCGCTTCGCCGATGGACTGGCGCTGCTGTTTGCCTACACGCACTCGAAGCTGATCGACAACGTCGGCGATTTCGGCGGGTTCCTCGGGCCGGCGGGTTTTGCCAACGCCAACTGCTTCTCGTGCGACCGGGCGCTGTCGTTCTACGACATCCCCGATGTGGTGCGCGTGAGCCTGCGCTATGAGTTGCCTTTCGGGGTCGGCAAGCCGCGGGTGAACCGGGGCGCGATGGCGCGCATTGTGGGCGGATGGTCCATGGGCATGTACTTCACGTGGGACAACGGCACGCCGGTGCAGGTTACGAATCCGAACGACTCGAACTCGTTTGGAGGCAGCGCCCGTCCGGTGGCCACGGGACAGAAGGCAGCCATCGACAATCCGAAACTCGAAGACGGTGCGTTGTACTTCAACCCGGCCGCGTTCGCGCGGGCCCCGCAGTTTACGTTCGGCAACGTGAGCCGCAACCTTCCCGATGTGCGGGTACCCGGCAACAAGAACTGGGACCTGCTGATTGAGAAGCGCTTCAGCATCACCGAGCGGATGGCGCTGGACTTCCGCACGGAGCTGTTCAATGCGTTCAACAACGTTGTTTACGGTGGTCCGCAGACGAGCATCACGTCGGCGGACTTCGGCCGCATCCGCCTGCTACAGGTGAACGTGCCGCGGCAGATCCAGTTCGGCTTGCGCTTCAGCTACTAGCAGATGTGCGCGCCGATGGCTTCGGTGTAGACCGAGTACAGCGACTGGCTGCCGGTCATGAAGAGGCGGTTGCGCTTCGTGCCGCCGAAGCAGACGTTGGAGCAGATCTCGGGCAGATGGATCTGGCCGATGCGGGCGCCGTCGGGAGCGAAGATATGAACGCCATCGTAGCCTTCGCCAACCCAGCCGGCGCTCGACCAGATGTTGCCGTCGGTGTCGCAGCGGATGCCGTCGGCAAGGCCGGCTCCTTTGCCGGGGAGTTCCATGGAGCAGAACTGTTTGCCGTTGCGGAGCTTGCCGTCGACGATGTCCCAGACCTTGATGTTCTTGGGGGCCTGTTCATAGTGCGTAGCTCCGGTGTCGGCGACATAGACCTTCTTGTAGTCGGGTGAGAAGCAGAGGCCGTTGGGCTTGAAGATCTCATCGGTGAGCTTCTCGATCCGGCCGGACTTGGAGTCGACGCGATAGACGGCTTCCTTCAGTTCGAGCGGACCTTTGTTGCCTTCGTACTCCATGAGGCTGCCGTAGCCGGGATCGGTGAAGTAGAGCGAACCGTCGGCGTGGACGGCGCCATCGTTGGGTGCGTTGAGACGCTTGCCTTCGAACTTGTCGGCAAGGACGGTGATCTTGCCGTTGTACTCATAGCGGACGACGCGGCGGTTGCCGTGCTCGAAGGAGATCTGGCGGCCTTCGAAATCGAAGGTGTTGCCGTTGCTGTTGCCGGCGGGATTGCGGAAGACGCTGGTCTTGCCGTTCTCTTCGAGCCAGCGGATCTGGACGTTGTTGGGGATGTCGCTGAAGACGAGGTAGCGGCCGACACCATTCCAGGCAGGGCCTTCCGCCCAGAGGAAGCCCGTAGCCAAGCGCTGGATGGGCGTGTTGCCGATCTTGTATTTGGCGAAGCGCTTGTCGAGGACGACGACATCGGGTTCGGGGTAACGGACGGGGGTTTTGCCCGTCCAGTCACGGGGCGTCTGGGCGAGGGCAGCCGAAGCGGAGGCTGCCGAGAGAAGGAAGCTGCGGCGGTCGATCATCCTTACTACACTACACCGGGCGGCTTGCGGGATGCAGCGGGAGCGAGCAGGGGCTGGAAGAGGGACCGGAAGTGAGATCGGACAGCGGACTGATCGGCGGTTGTGAGGGTTCCGAGCTTCCTGCGCACCAGCTGGCGTTCGAGCGTGACGAGTTTGGAGAGCCTCACCAGGGATGGTTTGGGCAAGCCGGCCGGCCGCCAGTCCTTCAGCAGGAGGTCAAAGGGGAAGGCAATGCCATCGAGATTGCTTGTGACCATGGCCACCACGAGATGCTCGGGCAGGCGCCGCGGCCGGAAGGCGGCCAGTACGAGAGCCGGTCTTTGCTTTGCGGCGGAGAGATCGGTGAACGGAAAAGGCAGGAGGACAAGATCAAAGGGAGTCATAGACCTTGTCTTCTTCGTTGTCCCATTCGGCGAAGGTCTGATTGGCGGCATCGAGGAGAGCGAAGTCTTCCTGGCGGTTGGCGAAGTAAGCGGAGAGCGCTTCGACCACGATGGCCTTTTGCGATGTGCGGTCGTGCAGTGCGACGCGGCGCAGGGTTTCGACGAGGGCGGGCTGGTCGCCGAAGTCGAAGGTCACATTGAGGCGTTTACTGGCACCCATAGTGCCAGTTTTACAGGTTTACAGATTACAGGCAACCCAGGTCAGCGGCGGGCGAGGATCTGCATGACGCGCCACATGGACGAGGTTTTCTTTTCGCCGAGGGCGAAGAGCTGGCTGCGGTTGGCGATGAAGAGCACGCCGTTGGAGGCGACGGGCGTGGAGTAGATGCTGCTACCCATGTTCATTTCAGCGATCAGCTTCTTGGTCTTGGAGGCTTCAAGCACGGCGACGTCGCCGTCTTCATCGCCCATGTAGACCTTGCCGTCGATGATGATGGGGGAGCCCCAGATGGCGGCGAGCATGTCGTGGGTCCAGTAGGGAGTTCCGGTCTTGGCGTCGAGGCAGTGCAGGAAGCCGGAGAAATCGGAGTAGAAGAGCATGCCGTTGTAGTAGGCTCCGGTGGAGACGGAACGGCGGATTTTATCGTAGTGCCAGATCTGTCCGGTCTTGGTGATGTCGCCGCGCTTGGTGCCATCGATGGCGTAGAGGTGGCCGACACCTTCCCCGTGCTCGGGATCCTGGCCGTTGGCGATGTAGACGACACCATCGACGATGATAGGCGTGGAGATGATTTCGTTGCGGGTCTTGGGCCAGACGGAGTCCTTGGGATTGGAGTCGAACTCCCAGAGCTTCTTGCCGGTGGTGACTTCGTAGCCGCGGATCCAGCCGTCGCCCTGCGGGCTGACGACCTGCATCACATCGCCGATCTTGCCGATGGCGGGGGAGCTCCACTGTCCGTGGAGGATCTTTTCGCCGACGGAGTTGTCTTCCCAGACGAGCTTGCCGGTCTTCTTGTTGACGGCGATGATGGATGGGGCGCGCGGCGAGGGGATGTGGACGTGGCTTTCATCCTGGCCGTTGGCGGTCATGACGATGAGGAGGTCGCCGTAAGAAACCGGCGAGGAGTTGGCCATGTTGTGGGGGAAGGCTCCGACTTCCTCCATCATGTCGAACTTCCACAGGACGTCGGCATCTTTCTCGCCTTTGAATTTTTCGTCCTGAACAGCGCCGTCGTTCTTGCCGTCCTTGAAGCCTTTGGTATCGAGGGCGACGATTTCGCAGCGGTTGGAGACGTAATAGAGGATGTCGCCTTCGACGAGTGGGGAGGAGCAGACACCCTGGAAGGGCCAGTCATTGACGCGGCCGGCGGCGAGCTTTTCGTTGGTGTGCTGCCAGAGGAATTCGCCATCGGAGGCGCGGAAGGCCATGAGGACGCCGCGGTCGCCAGGTTGTTTGGGATCGCGCATGCCTTCGTTATTGGTGCCAACGTAAACCTGGCCGTGGGCGACGGTGGGGTTGCCGTAGGTCTGCGAGCCGAGGGCCTGGACCCAGAGCACGTTTTCCTTTTTGGCGATGTCCCATTTGGTGACGATGCCTTTGGCATTGGAGACCATGTTGCGGTCCATGGCGCCGCCCCACATGGGCCAATCGCCGCTGCCGGGATCGGAGGCTGTGACGGCGAGGAATTGCGGACCGAGCCAAAGGGCAGCCGCGGTGGAGAGAACGGCGGCGGAGAGAAGAGTCTTTTTCGTCATGCGATGATGCCTCAGTTTCCTATTTCTTTTTTGGGGCGGCTTTTGTGGCGGCTGGTTTGGGGCCCGCGGAGGCGCGGAGCGGAGTGACCTTGAAGTTATCGAAGTAGACTTCGAAGGGGGCGTCGGCGTAGAAGCCGGCGGCTCCGTTTTTCTCGCCCATCGGGTCGGTGCGTTCGATGGTCCATTCGGCGGGCTCGGGCTCGGCGGAGGGCCAGACTTTGCCGCGGGCGCGGACGCCGTTGGGGACGTTCTGCACTTCGAGCTTGAGGTGATACCAGGTATCGCGTTTCCAGGGGAATTCCTTGAGGACGGTGCGCTCGGTTTCGGGCTGCCAGCTTTGGAGTTCGAGGCGCTGGTGGTTGCCGAACAGGGCGAGTTGGAAGCGCTGGGCGACGACGCCGGCATCACCCATCTGGCGGCGTTTTTCGGTGGCGAAGATATCGGCTTCGACGACGTAGTTGCTCCAACTGGAGGGGCTGACGTAGGTGCGGGCGCGCTTGGTGAAGGGGTTGTCGGCGAGCTTGACGAGAACCTTCTTGCCTTCGATTTCGCGGACCTGGAATTTGCCGGAGGTGTTGATCCAGTGGGGTGGGACTTTGCCGGGCTCGATGCTGTCGAAGTCTTCGGAGAGGGGCGGATTGGGGATGATGCGCACGCGGGCCGAGCCGGTGAGGGCTCCCCATTTGGCGCGGATGTAGCCGGAGGAGGCAACGTTGTCGGTGGAGGCAATGAAGAGGTTGCGGTTGAGATTGCCCTTGGGGCCTTCGAGGGTGTAATCGACGGGCACCTCTTTGTAGAAGCGGCCCTTGTTATCGAAGAGGCGGGCGCGGAGCTTCAAGCCTTCACCGGGTTTGAGGATGGATTCGGCGGGGAGAATCTGGATGTGCGTCATCGGATTCTCGTCGGTGGGCTGGAGTGCGGGCTCCGGCTTGTAAGGCTCGG
>CALFYN010000971.1 GCA_937952345.1 uncultured Acidobacteriota bacterium | reverse complement strand
AGCCCTGGATGCCGGCTTTCACCATGCTCCGGGCGGCGATCTGCGAGCAGTGAAACACACCCCAGAGGGCAACCGCCCAAACCCGCTCGACATCGGCGATCTCCAGATCAAGGAATGCCTTGCGCACGCCGAATGCGGCGTTGTTGACCAGAACATCGATGCGCCCGAATGTTTCGTGGATGCGCTCGCCCACGCGCTCCATGCCGGCACGGTCACTGACGTCGCCTTGCACGAAGAGCGCGCGGCGGCCGAGTGATTGCACCAGTCCGATCGTCTCCTCTTCTCCGCCGAGGTCGCAAAATGCGACATCGCAACCAGCGCGCGCGAGTTCGACGGCGCAAGCCTGGCCGATACCTCGCGCGCCTCCCGTGATCCAAGCGACTTTTCCTTCCAAACGAGCCTCCTACTGTATCCTAGTGCTGAATGCGCAGCTATCCGAAATCCGAAGCGATTCTGGCACACAACCGCAAGTTTATTCCGGGCGGTGTCGTGAGCGTGAACCGCAGCGTCAACCCGCAGATCGTCTTCACCCGCGCCGAGGGCGCGGTGCTGTGGGACGCCGAAGGGAACACCTATCTTGATTATCACGCGGCGTTCGCGCCCCATTTTCTCGGGCACAACGATCCCGACGTCAACGCCGCGGTGGAGCAGGTGCTGCAGGACCACGCCAGCCTGTTCGGGGCGGGAACCACCGTACTCGAAGGGGAACTGGCGGAACTGATTTGCGCGAACATTCGGTGGATCGAGTCCGTGCAGTTTCTCAATACGGGAAGCGAAGCGACGGCCGCGGCCATTCGCGTGGCTCGCGCCATCACGGGGCGGGATCACATCGTCACCATGCAGGGCGGCTACAACGGATGGCATAACGATGTGGCGGGGAATCTGATGACACCGCTGGCGCAGTTGGGTCCGCGCGTATCGCCGGGCGAGTATCCGTTCCACCCGATCTCGGCCGGCATTCCGCAGGCACACCGCGAGTTGGTGCATAGCGTGAATTTCAACGATCTGGAATCCGTTCGATGGGTGTGCGAGCGCTACCCGGTGGCGGCGCTATTGACCGAGCCGATTCTGCAGAACATCGGCATTGTGAAGCCACTTGCCGGCTACCTGGAGGGGCTGCGGAAGCTGGCCGATGAGTTCGGCTTCCTGCTGATTTTCGATGAAGTGAAGACAGGCTTCCGGCATGCCTTCGGCGGCTATGCGGCAATCAGCGGCGTGCATCCGGATCTGGCGGTCTACGGCAAGGCGATCGCGAACGGCTATCCGATGGCGGCGCTCGGCGGGAAGAAAGAATGGATGGACTACTTCGTGCATCCGGATGCATCGAAGCGCGCGCTGCTGGCAGGCACATACAACGCGCATCCGGTACCGGTGGCGGCGGCGATCGCCACTATTCGCAAGCTGCTCGATGAAGATGGCGAGGTGTACCGGCAGACAGAAGCGTTGGGCTCACGAATGGAAAAAGGGCTGCGGGAAGGGATTGCGCGCAAGGGCGTGAAGGCCACGGTGGTGCGGCAGGGATCGGCGTTCTGCATTTACTTCATGGATCATGCGCCGGCCGATTGGCATGATCTGGCCGGCCATCATGATTTCGCCGTCGATGAAGCGTTCCGGCGGCGGCTGCTGGAACGCGGCGTTTACTTCTTCCCGCTGGCGACGAAGCAGTGTTCTATTTCGTATGCGCACACCGCCGAGCAGATTGACCGCACCGTGGAGGCCGTGGAATCGTGTCTTTCTTCCTGATGCTTGCATTGTGGGCGGGCAGCGGCGCCGAAGCGCAGACGCTACGCGCGGGCGCGGCGCAAATAGACGTCTCTCCGCGCGCCTTCCCGGTGATTGTGAATTGCGGCATGCTGGAGCGTACGTCGAGCAAGCTGACGTTCCCGCTGTTTGCCCGTGCGCTGGTGCTGGACGACGGAAAGACAAAACTGGCGATCACGGTGGTGGACAGTTGCATGATGCCGCGCGAGTTGATCGACAAAGCGAAGTCGCTGGCTCATTCGCGTACGGGGATCGCGGTGGACAAGATGTTGATCTCCGCCACGCACACGCATTCGGCTCCATCGGTCTTTGCGTGCCTGGGATCGGATGCGCAGCAGGATTATGCGGCGGCGCTGCCGGAGATGATCGCTGATGCCATCGCCGCGGCGGCGAAGAATGTGCAGCCGGCGCAGGCGGGATGGGCCGTCGAAGAAGATTGGGAGCACACGCATTGCCGGCGCTGGATCTTTCAAGCCGATAAGATGCGCGTGGATCCGTTCGGGCTGCGCACAGTGCGCGCCAATATGCACCCGGGCTATCAGAATCCGGATGCGATTTCGGAATCGGGCCCGGTGGATCCGGGGCTGACCGTTTTGTCCGTGCAAAGCGCGGAGGGAAAGCCGCTGGCTGTGCTGGCCAACTACTCGCAACATTATTTCGGCGATGAGCCGGTGGGGCCGGATTACTACGGGCGTTTCGCGAGGCGGATGGCGGAGCAGATTGGAGGCAGCGCGGACTTCGTCGCCATGATGTCACAAGGCACCAGCGGCGACCAGATGTGGATGGATTACGGTGCACCGAAGAGCGACACTACGTTGGACGGCTATGCATCCGCCGTGGCGGAGAGCGCGATGAAGGCTTACCGGCGCATCCGCTATGAGAAGAACGTGCCGCTGGGCATGGTGGAAACGAAACTCACCTTCGAGCGCAGGCTTCCCGATGCGGAGCGGCTGGCCTGGTCCAAAAAGACCGTCGAGGAGATGGGCGATAGAAAGCCGAAGAATCAGCCGGAGGTGTATGCCCGCGAGCAATTGTTACTGGTGGAGGAACCACGGCGTGAATTGAAACTGCAGGCACTGCGCATCGGCGGATTGAATATCCATGCGATCCCCAATGAAGTGTTTGCGCTGACCGGACTGAAACTGAAGCAGCAAAGCCCGTTCGAAGCGGTGATGAACATCGAACTTGCGAACGGGGC
>CALFYN010000970.1 GCA_937952345.1 uncultured Acidobacteriota bacterium | reverse complement strand
CCGAGGCAGAAACCGCCCCGTCCGCTCCATATATCCCCGATACCCATCCCCAAACCGCACCACCAGATTCCGCTCCTCCTTCGCCGTACTCACCCACAGCAGCACAAACACCACCACCGTCATCGCCGCGAACCACCACGTCGCCGTCACCAAACTGAGAAACACCCCGCACGGAATCACCCCCGTGTACAGCGGATGCCGGATCCACCGATAAGGCCCCGCCGTCACCAGATACGCCTTCTCCCGAGTCACCACCGTATCCGTCAAATTCGCCCCCAATGACCGCATCACCCATGCAATCCACGCCCCACACACCAGCCCCAAACCAATCCCCCACCATCGCACCCCATCCGCCAGCGCCAACCGCGCAAAATCGAACCAATCCGGCCGCGCAATCCACACCGCCACCGATACCCATGTCGCAAACCCCACCAGCCGCAGCAGCACCAGAACCACCACACCCTCCTGCCGCCGGTCCAGCCGCTCGGCGGTCCTCGACCGCAGCCGGAACCGCATCGCCCCCGCCACCATCACCACCATCAGCGCCCCTAGCGCCATACGGAAATCAGCCTGGTTATCCATAGATCACCAAACCAATTTAACCATAGTTAATCAAACCCGTCAACCCGCAAACGGATTGTCAATCGCATACTTCCAACACCCATCCCCCTGCCTCCGCGCCACTTCCACCGTCTCCCCCGACATCATCACCATCTCCCCGCTCTGCAATTTCCAAGACGCCCGCAACAACGCCACATCCCCCTTCACCAGCACATCCTTCGTCTCCAGAACCAGATCAAACCCCGATCCCACAAACCCCTCCACCGCCTGCCGCAATCCCCCCGCGTCGCTCACCATCATCCCCGGACGCGCCACAAACACCGCCCCCTCTTCATACATCCCCAACACCGCCTCCACATCCCGCGCATTGAACGCCGCCATAAAGGCAGCATGAAACTGATTCACATCCATGACAGGCATGCAGTCAGTGTACAATCTTTCTCGAAGCATGCTGCTCCTCCTCTCCTGCATCTTCGCCACCCTCGCCGCGGCCACCCTCGAAGTCCGCCTCACCTCCCCCACCCGCATCTACCTCACCAACGCCAAAGGCGACCTGCACATCCCCGCCAACTCCGCCGTCTACAAGAAAGGCAAGGAAGGGCATTTCTCCATCGCCCGCACCTTCACCATCGAACTCCCCGCCGGCCAATACACGCTCACCGCCGAAAAAGGCCCCGAATACGAACCCTTCCGTACCCAATTCACCCTCGCCGAAAGCCAAACCCTTGCCATCGAGCCCACCCTACCCCACCGCATCCCCATGAACCGCCGCGGCTGGTATTCCGCCGATCTCCACAACCACCGCAAGCTCGAAGACATGCCGCTCCTCCTCCTCACCGAGGACCTCAACTTCGCCCCCACCCTCACCGACTGGATCTGGGAAGGCCGCCCAAACTCCACGCCCCCGGCCAATCTCGCGCCCATCCAGCGCATCGACGCCACCCATTCCTTCACCACCATCGACAAGGAGATCGAGCGCCTCATGCACGGTCCCGGCGCCATCGACCTCATCGGCCTCAAAGCCACCATCCCCTTCGAAGGCGACTGGCTCTACCCGCCCAACAGCCACTTCGCCGCCCTGGCCCACAAGCAAGGCGCCTACGTCGATGCCGAAAAGATCATGTGGCGCGACGTCCCCGCCCTCGTCGCCCTCGGCCACATCGATTTCGCAGGCGTCGTCCACAATCATTTCAATCGCCACGCCGTCCTCCTCGAAACCGATCGCTGGGGCATGGCGCCCAAAGACAAGCCCGAATATCGCACCCCCGAAGGCATGGCCCTCTGGACCCTCGACATCTACTACCGCCTCCTCAACTGCGGCTTCCATCTCCCCGTCTCCGCCGGCAGCGCCTCCGGAGTCATGCCCTCCCCCATCGGCTACAACCGCGTCTACGCCCACCTCGACAGTCCCTTCACCGTCCCCGCATTCCTCGCCGCCATGAAGCAGGGCCGCAGTTTCGCGACCAACGGCCCGATGCTCTTCCTCACCCTCGACGGCAAACACCCCGGCGACACCATCGCCCTCACCACCGGCAGGAAACTCACCGGACGCATCGACGTCGAAACCACCGGCACGCTCGACCGCATCGAACTCATCCACAACGGCCGGATCATCAACACCTCCTCTCACTCCTTCTCCTTCGAATTCGCCACCAACACCGCCGGATGGATCACCGCCCGCGCCTTCGAGAAGAACACACCCTCCCCGCGATACGCGCAATCAAGCCCCATTTATCTCACCAAAACAGGCCAATCCGCCGTAAACCCCGAAGACGCCCGCTACTTCATCCAATGGCTCGAACGCGAAGCCGCCATGTACCGCGCCGAAACCCGCTTCCGCTCCGCCAAACATCGCCAGGCCATGGTCGATTTCTTCGAACAGGCCCTCGCCGTTTACCGCAAACTCGCCGCGCAACCGCCTGCATCCAACCCACGTCCATGAAAGAGAGGCCCATGAAAGCAATCCTCCTTCTGCTGGCAGTCACGGCCTACGCGCAAAACGAACCCGCCAAACCGCGCCCCTGCCCCGCCGATGAAGAGCAAACCGGCCCTCCCCGCCTCAAGCGCGGCAAACCCGCGGACCGCAAACCCGCCGATTGCGAACCCCCGCCCACCCCCATCGGAGCCGCCCGCCTGCCGCAATCCGACCCCGAAGAGGAACAGCCCACCGTAAAAGTCCTGCCCGGCCCCCTCGACCGCGTCCGCGCCCGCGCCTTCGAATACACCGGCGCGCTCCCCAACTTCATCTGCGAACAACTCATCCGCCGCCTCCAATCCGGCGGCCTCCGCGGCAAGTTCGGCCTTAAGGACACCATCACCGTCGATGTCGCCTACGTCGATGGCGTCGAAGAATACAAGAACGTCAAACGCAACGGCCGCCCGCTCAAAGACTACGACGATATCCAGCAATCCGGCACCTATTCCACCGGCGAATACGGCACCATCCTCCGCGATATTCTCCATCCCACCACCGACGCCAAATTCACCTTCCGCAAGAAGGACACCATCGCCGGCATCGAAACCGAGGTCTGGGACCTCGCCGTCGAAAAAGCCAATTCCCACTGGAAGCTCACCTTCGGCGGCTCCACCGTCAAACCCAAATACCGCGGCGCCATCTGGATCGACCCCAAGGAATTCATGGTCCTGCGCATCGAAATGGAGGCCCTCAACCTCCCCATCGCCTACCCCATCGATCACGCCGAAACCATCGTCGAATACGGCCCCAAGAAAATCGGCGACAAGTTCTACACGCTCCCCAGCTATACCGCCAGCCTCGCCTGCCAGCGCTCCTCCTCCACCTGCGTCAAAAACGAAACCGAATTCCGCAATTACCGCAAATTCACCACCGAATCCACCATCTCCACCACCGAATCCACCGTCACCTTCGACGAACCGAAGCCTGAACCCCGCAAGAAATAATATCCGCGTGAATCGGCGTTCATCGGCGGCCCAACACACAGCGCATCGGGCGCTATCATAAAACCCTGGGAGGTCCCAATGCCCAAGGCACTCAAGATCGGAGCCGCGCTTCTCCTCGTCCTCATCTGCGCCGCCGCCGCAGCCTTCTTCCTCATCGACGTCAATCAATTCCGGCCCATCATCCAATCCCAGATGGAAACCGCCCTCGCTCGCAAAGTCACCCTCGGCGACATGGGCCTCTCCCTCTCTCCACTCGCCATCCGCGTCGATCAGGTCACCATCTCCGATGACCCCGCCTTCTCCGCCAAACCCTTCCTCACCGCCCGCCAGATCGCCGTCCGCGTCGAACTCATGCCACTCCTCAAGAAAGAGGTCAACGTCAACTCCGTCCTCATCGAAGACCCCACCGTCGAGCTCATCAAAAACGCCAAAGGCAAATGGAACTTCGCCTCCATCGGCCAATCCTCCACCACCTCCTCCTCCCAACCCTTCTCCCTCGCCCAACTCGATCTCAACAACGGCCGCATCGGACTCACCAACCTCCAGGACCGCAAGCCCCGCGCCCAATACGACCACATCGATATCGCCCTCCGCGACTTCTCCCCCGGCAAGCCTTTCACCCTCAATCTCACCGTCCACCTTCCCGAAAACCTCGACGCCACCGCCGCCCTCAACGCCCTCTATAACAAGGATGCCGGCAAGCTCGACATCAGCCAGCTCACCGCCAAACTCGGCGGCATGAACCTCACCGGCAAAGGCTACCTCCTCACCAAGCCCGATCCCCCCGCCCTCGACTTCCAGCTCTCCACCGGCAACGCTTCCATCACCGAACTCGCCCAGGTCGCCGCGGCATTCGGCCAGGCTTTCTCCAAAGACATGAAAGTCTCCGGCAACCTCAACGCCAATCTCCGCCTCGCCGGCCCATCGAACGCCCCGCGCATCAGCGGCGACATCGCCCTCGCCCGCGTCGAAGTGAACCGCTCCGGCTGGAAGCAGCCCGTCCGCATCTCCGACGCCAAAGTCCAGTTCACCCCGTCCACCCTCCGCTCCAATACCTTCGCCGTCGAATCCGGCAACACGCGCCTCAACGCCTCGCTCGCCGTCGATGACTATGCGGGCAAGCCCAAACTCAACGCCGCCATCGGCACAAAGCAAGCCAACCTCGCCGAACTCCTCCGCGTCGCCGAAGCCTACGGCATCTCCGCCGTCTCCGATGTCGATGCCGAAGGCACCATCTCGCTCGACGTCAAACTCGCCGGCGCCCCCGCCAATCTCACTTACGCGGGCAGCGGCTCCCTCGAAAACGCCACCCTCAAACTCCCGTCCCTCACCAAACCCCTCGAGATCAGCTCCACCAACCTCCGCTTCGATGGCGATCGCGCCCTGCTCGACAACCTCCACGCCTCGCTCGGCTCCACCACCCTCGACGGCACGCTCCAGCTCAAGAACTTCACCACCCCCGACATCGACTTCAACGCCAAGGTCAACCAGCTCAACCTCACCGAACTCCAGCAACTCGCCGCCACCCCCGCCAAAGCCGAAGCGAAGTCCTCCGGCCCCAGCCCCCTTCAAAAGATGCATGCCAGCGGCACTCTCGCCGTCGGCAAGATCCTCTACAACGCCATCGCCCTCAACAACGTCCGCT
>CALFYN010000969.1 GCA_937952345.1 uncultured Acidobacteriota bacterium | reverse complement strand
GCGTAGGCCCGGCGCACGTCGGTTTCCCGGCCATCGCGAAGAACCATGCGCCGGTTTTCCATGATGCGAGGTTCGTGGCCGCGCGCGGCAGCCGTACGAACCGGCGTCAGATTGCGCCACGCCTCTCGCGCCGCCCGAATCGTAATTGCATCGGCATCTTTCCGCACCACATGATGACAATGGCTGGCGTTCACAAGCACGTGGAGCGGCGGAATCCCCAATTCCTTCTCAATCGCGCCACGCACGCGCGCGAGATACCCATTGTCGATATATCCGATCTCCCCCAACGACACCGCATCCACGGTAATCAGTAGCGAGCGTGTGCTTCCGTCGTCGAGTGCAAGCACTTTGACGAAAGCTGGATCATTCGCCGGACCCGCCTGGTAGTCCGTGATATCGGCCTTTGCCGCACCGGCGCGCAAAGCAGCGGATGCGGTAGAAGCGAAAAGCAGAACGGCCATCGTTAGTTTCATGTGCGTTTTTCCAGTATGCACGGCTGCGGCATGATCTCACGGCAAATTCTCACGACTCCGCCATTGAAGCCGCAGCCGCCAAAACTCCGGCGCAAGGTCAAGCCGCCTTCGGCAGCGGTATCGACACCTTGCGGTGGCAGGATACTTCTCCTTCCCGCGGAAAATTCACGGCCGCGCAGATCCCAAACCGCCTGCGGGCCGCCGCATCATATGCGTAGGCAGCCTGGATTTCCGTATCGAACGTTCCCAGATGGATTTGGCCGATCTTCGCGCTCCAGGTTCCGTTCGCCGTCTTCCGGACTCCTTTGTAAATACTCTTGCATCCCTTGCGCTTCCGCAACCGCCCCACCTGGAGGCTGCGCGGCGCGAGCACGATGTTGTCCTTGCGGCAATCCATTGGGTCGCCGTTGCAATGCACTGCCACCAGGGTTTCCGGAAACCCGTTCATCAACAATTGGTGCAGTTGTTTTTTCTGCCGGCCGAGTGTCCCGCAGAGCACACCCTGGTGAATCCGCCAGTAGTATGCGCTGACCCGCTCCAGATCTTCGAGGTCAATCCGGAAATGCGGTCCGTTGATGGTCGGCACCAGTGCGGTATCTCCTTCGATGACCGGCTTGGTCTGCCGTTCGAGGTCACGGAAGTTCAGAAATGTCCCTTCTCCCAACAACTCGAGTGCGGCCTGGTCATATGCCAGCGCGGCATCCAGTTCGTTGTCAAACGACCCGAGCGAGATGCGCCCGCCGCTAGGAAGATAGAGTTCCGCGCGCCACCGGTTTCCGCTGCTGTTCGGTATCACGCCCTTATAAGGAGAGGCCTTGCCCCGTATGGGACGGCTGTTCATGTGTGCCATGGGATAATCCTGTCCGGGAAAGGCTCGCTTTCCCCTGTTTGAAATCTGCTCCCGCGACCGGAAGGCTGAGGAAGCATCGCGACGGTGTTCTTCCCCGGTCACAGTCTAGAACGCCACCCCGTCCCCCAAGCCCCGGCGGACACGCCCAGACTTGCCTAACTCATTGAAAAGAAGCGAGTGCGGTATGCCAAAAAATATCCATCACTGTGGTGATCGCTCTCCGCCGCCCGCACCAAGCCAGGCATCGCCGGCGGGTATATGATGAGGGCATGGGTTACTTCAGGTTAGTCTTATACTCCCTTAGTGTGGCCGCTTTCGGCCAATCTCCTACCGCAACAATTAACGGCGTTGTCCGTGATTCCCAGGCCTCGGTGATTCCCGGCGTGAAAGTAGTGGCCACCAGCGTCGCCACGCAACAGAAGACCGAATACACCACCAACGATGAGGGCTTCTTCGCCCTGCGTCAACTCCCCATCGGCGAGTACCTCATCGAGGCTGAAAAGTCCGGCTTCCGCCGCTACGTGCGCAGCGGCCTCGTGCTCACCACCGGCCAGCGCCTGGAACTGGATATCCAACTCGAGGTGGGCGCCGTGAGCGAATCCGTCACCGTGACCGGCTCCGCTACCATCCTCGAAACCCGGACGTCCGACGTTGCTCAGCTTGTCGAAGCCAAAGCCGTCGAAGATCTGCCCCTCGGCGACCGGCGCTCACTCAATCTCATTCAGATGACCGGCGCGGCCGTATTCATCGGCTACGATAGCGGCCAGAAACCCAACTTCTCGCTCGCCGGATCCCGCCAGCAATCCCAGATGTTCTGGATCGACGGCGGGACAGGCCAGAACATGCGCCTTGGCGTGGGGCAAGTCGACCTCGATCCCCCTGTCGAAACCGTCGCCGAGGTTAAGATTATGGCCAATAGCTACGCCGCCGAATACGGCGGCTCCAACGGTGGTGTCATCGTTGCAACCACCAAAAGCGGCACCAATGAGCTTCACGGATCACTGTTCGAATATATTCGGAACCAGCGGCTGGACGCACCGAATTTCTTCGCGCCTATTGTGGATAACAAGAAAAGCAAAGCCCCACTGCGGTATAACGTGTTCGGTGGAACCATCGGCGGGCCGGTATGGTTCCCTAAACTCTACAAGGGCCGCGACAGGACGTTCTTCTTTTTTGCCTATGAAGGCTCCCGACGCCGGGATGGCGCCATCCGCACTCTCACCGTGCCCACCGCCCTGCAGCGCGCCGGCGACTTCTCCCAAACCACCAACAACAATGGCGTCGTACTTCCCGTCTACGATCCCGATACCACGCAGACTGTGAACGGCCGCCTCACGCGTACCCAGTTCCCAGGGAATCGCATCCCCACTTCCCGCATTGATCCGGTGGCCGCAAAGCTGCTTCCCTTCTATCCCGTCGCCAACCGCGCCCCAGATTCGCTCGCTGGAGCCAACAACTTCCGCGCCAACTACGTCAATATCCTCACACGCAACAATTTCACGGCGAAGGTGGATCACAACATCGGCTCCAAAGACCGCATCACGGGCCGATATCTGTACAACAGCGACGACACAGGCCTAGTCTCCGTCTTCCCCGATCCCGGCGCTGAGACGGATAACGTTACCGTCCGCCATCAGAACTATTTCTACGGCAACTGGACCCGCACCGTGTCCTCCACAATCGTCAACGATTTCCGCATGACCTATTCAAATCGCGTCAACCACGCCCAATCCGTGGGATTGGGAAAACCGTGGGCGACCACCCTGGGGATCCGTGGTGTGCCTGACGGCGCCTTTCCCCAGTTCTCCGCCGCCGGGTTCACCAACATCGGCTCGGCGAACCAGGAGCGCAGGCAGTTCCCCATCGAGCAATATCAGATCGTGAACAACCTGTCCTGGATCAAGGGCAAACACAGCTTCAAATTTGGTGGCGAGATCCGCCCATCCTACAACTACGAAACCAACCGTCCCACTGCCTCCGGCGCATTCGCCTTCAGCCTGCTCGGCACCGGACAACCCGGCGTCGCCACCAGCGGGAATGGACTCGCCACCATGATGCTCGGCTTCGTTACGGGCTTCACCTCCCGTGAAACCGAACTGTTGGACCGCTACAGTTGGTATCTCGCCGGTTTCGCTCAGGACGACTGGAACGTGACCCGGAATCTGACCCTCAACATCGGCGTTCGCTGGGAGACCGATACGCCTATCACCGATAAGAACAACCGTGGGAACGCTTTCGACACCACGCAGATCAATCCTGTCAGCGGCACGCCCGGCGTCGTGAAATTCCTGGGTGTCAACGGCTGGCGCAACTCGCTCTACAACACCGACTGGAATAATTTCGGACCACGCTTCGGCTTCGCCTGGAAGCCGATGGGGTCTACAAAGACCGTCATTCGAGGAGCCTACGGTATTGCCTACGCACACCCCTTCGACGCCGGCGTTCCGGCATCGGTGTCCCTCGGTTATGAGAAATCCGCTGTGCTCAACACTCCGGATCAAGGCATCACCGCGCCGTTCCTGCTGCGCAACGGGGTCAACTTCAGCCTCAGCACTCCGACGCTCAGCGATTCCTTTGGCGCCGTGCGCGTAGGCCAACAGCCGAACACCGCAGCGACCTTCTTCGAAACCACACGGCGTACCGGCTATTCCCAGATGTTCAACTTCGGTGTGCAGCGGGAAATCGGCGGTGGGTTCCTCGCCGAAGTGTCCATGCTCGGCAACCTGTCTCACAAACTGCCCAGCGGCAACATTTCGCTGAATCAGGTTACACCCCAACGCCTCGAACAGATTCGACCCTTGGGTAGGAATCCGGCCCAGGCGGACCGCCCCTTCCCGCAGTTCTCGAACGTCAGCATCCAGGGACCCAGCTTCGGCGATGCCCGCTACTATGCCGGTGTCGTGCGCGTTGAGCGCCGTTTCGCCAACGGCTACAGCCTCCTTGGCACCTACACCCTGGCCCGCTCCTTCAATAGCTACAACGACGGGGGATCCCTTGGCGCAGACATCGGTTTCTCGGATTTCTACAATCGCCGCGCTGATTGGGGGCCAACCGGCAACGATGTGCGGCACCGCTTCACCATGACCAGCGTCTATGAACTCCCCGTCGGCAAGGGCAAGACATACCTCGCCGACCACTGGCTTGGTACGATCGTCGGCAACTGGTCGCTCGGCGGACTGCTCACTCTGCAATCCGGAGAGCCGTTCACCGTCAACACCCAGGTCAACAACACGTTCGTGTTCAGCGCCGGCGGCCAGCGCGCCGATGTGCTGCGCGACCCGAACCTGCCCAACGGCGAGCGTACGCTCTCCCGCTGGTTCGATACCTCCGCCTTCGCCCAACCGGCTCAGTTCACCTTCGGCAATCAGGGAGTGAACATGCTGCGCGCCGACGGCATCATCAATCTGGATATGTCTATCCTGCGGAACTTTCCCATTCGCGAGGATATGAAGATCCAGTTCCGCGGTGAGTTCTTCAACTTCACCAACCACCCGAACTTCGGTGGACCCGGCGCTACGCTGAACGGCCCCGGCTTCGGCATTATTGCGGGCGCCGCACCCGGACGGCGTATCCAGCTCGGCCTGCGCTTTGTTTTCTAACGCCCGTCAAACATCCGATCTCCGCAGCGTCATGCGCGCTGCGGAGATCCTACCAGGAAGCTGATTCATGCGGGCCTCATTCGGAAGAACCACCAGAATCCCTTGGCGGTGCTATAGCAGCAATGCCACCCATTCGTGGCCAGCATCGCTGACTTTCCGTTTGCCAGTTGCAGCCGGCACTCGATCGGCCAACGATGACCTTCCACCCACGCCTTATAGTGCATCGGCCTCTCCAACTTGCCCCGCCACAGCCGCCGCAACAATCGTAAGACTTCTTCGCTCGTCGGAACGTCTGGCACGGCATATCGTTGCACAACTATTTTGCGGATCGCGGACCCGTCTAGACAAAGCGCTACATCGTTCAGCCAGATCTCCCATTCCCAGCACGCGTACTTCGAAAGGTCCTTAGGAGTCGAGCCAAAGATCGGGGGGTGGAGGAAATAGGGTCCGCCTCTCCGCGGCTTTGCCGCGTCCTTCGCGATTTCAATCTCCACATCAGCCACTTCCTGCTGCGCCCTAGCCTCGCAAGCCGCCAAACACAACAACCCGGGAGCACGGACAAAAAACCTTCTGCGCGATTCCATTGCGCCCATATTGTCATCGTAGGCCCAAATGGTGCGCGCGCGAAAAAA
>CALFYN010000968.1 GCA_937952345.1 uncultured Acidobacteriota bacterium | reverse complement strand
ACAGAAGATCCAGGACACGGCCTCATTCACCAAGCCGCTTTCCTTCCCGGAAGGCTTGCCCTACGTCATCGTAAATGGAGTGGTGGCGGTCGATCAAGGGCGCTCGACGGCGGCCAAAGCCGGGCGAGTGCTGCGCCTCGGCGCGAAGGGCGTGAACTAGGGAACCACCAGCGACGGGCCGCCGGGGGAGCTGTCCTTGGCGCGGGCCTGCATCTGCTGCTGTATCCGGTTCACGCGGTCGAAGAGCACTGTGATGAAGGCGCGGCCCCGCGGCCGGCCGTTGTTCACATGCAGCGAGAAGCGCTGCCAGAAGACAAGCGCCCCCAGCAGATCGGCATCACGGATGGGATTGCTGCCCGTCTTCTCTTCAAGGTTCTTCATGAACTCAGCGAGCGAGGCGGACACCTTCTGCTGAATGGACGCCGCGATGGCGTTCTCGGAGACGGAATCGTAGATCAGCCCGCTTTGCCGCGTGCGGTAGGTCTTGACCAGCGCTTCGATGGCATCGCGCATGTCCTGATCGACGGCGCCCTCGGTTTCGATAAAGGCCGCCAGGAGCATGCGGGCGAAGAGACCGACGAGAGGGTCGATCCCTTCGAGGTATGCCTCGGTCAGCTCGATATCCATGTTCGGGATAGACCTGGGGTCGACATCGATGTAACGTTCATGCCCGCGGGCTTCGAGCAGATACTCGCAATCGAGCGGACAATTGACCGTGTTTTCGCGGGCTTCGCCGCAACACGGAGCGCAAATCGGATTGTTCACGCCAGGGCAGAATCGGCGCGGCTTGCGCGTCTCGCAGAGAGTGCACTTCACAGCAGTTATCGTATCATTAGGGCGATGCCCAGAACGGACATTTACCTGAAGATCGTGGTGGAACACGAACGCGACGAGAAGCCGGAAAAACTGGCCGAAGAGATCTGCCGCAGGATCGAGAAGCTCTACGGTGTTCGCTACGCCGAAGTCTCCAACGTCACCCGCCGGGAAGAGGGCTGAGGGGTACACGCCGAGCGCATACCCCTCAGTTCACCGGCATCAGGCGGAGGAGGTAATTCGTTACTTAAGAGAGGCGGGGTCAACGCCTTTCGTATCGCCGTAGGCGGCGAACCGGATGAAGGCGATCACGTCGGCAATCTGTTCCTTCGTGTATCCGGTGGACTCCGGCGGATGCTTCCAGGTTGCGTTGTCGCGAATCGCATAGATGGAGTCGCGCTCTACAACCATCTTCTCGGGCGGAAGTTCATTGAGGTTGTAGAGCGTCACTTCCTTGTCTTTTTCGGCGGCAATCATTGCCGCGAACTTCGACTTCACTTTGAGCTCCACCTCTTTGGCATACACCGTACGGGTGGAGAGCATGGAAATTTCAAATGCCTTCGGCGCAACGCGTGCGATCTTGGTCAGATCGGGCCCAACCGGCGTACCCTCTGTCCCAAGTTGATGGCAGGTGGCACACTGCGTTTTCTTGGTGGCGTCGAAAAAGATCGCTTTGCCGCGAGCGGCCTGCGCCGGGGGATCCACGGCGAAGAGTGGGAGTGCAACTAACCCCAGTATGACTGCGAAAACCATGTATCGGATCATGGTTATGCCTCCTTAGACGCGGTTGACAGTGCACGCGGGATGCCAACCGGAACTGTGAGGAGAGACAACGGTTTGCCGCCGCCGCGGGTGCGGCATATGGCGCAGAAGCGGATAATGAAGAGCAGGGGTACGCAGCGGATGCGCTTCATCGTGACGGCTCTCTTGTTCGTTCTGCTCGCGCCTGCGGCGGAGGCGAAGCGGGTCTTGTTCCTGACGCATTCGGCTGGATTCCGGCATGACAGCATCGCCGCGGCCATCCGCGTGTTCCAGCAGATCGCCACGCGCACGGGAGTGCTGGAGATCGCCGCCACCGAAGATGTCAGCCAGATCACAGCGGCCAATCTGGCCGGCTATGACGCGGTGTTCTTCTTCACCAGCGGCGAGCTTCCGTTGAGCGACCAGCAAAAGCGCGACCTGCTGGCGTTTGTGCGCGGCGGCAAGGGGTTCGGTGGAGCTCACAGCGCCACCGACACGTTGTACACATGGGAAGAATATGGCGATTTGATCGGCGGCTACTTCGATGGGCATCCGTGGGTGCAGGAGGTTCGCATCGATGTCGAGGACACCGCGTTCCCGGGCTTCAAGGGGGTGGGAGAGAACTTCCGGATCGTCGAGGAGATCTACCAGCACCGCGCCTTCTCGCGGGAGAATGTGCGCGTGCTGATGACCCTGGATCCGCGCACGGTGGATCTACGGGCGCCGGGCGTGAACCGCACCGATGGCGATTTTGCGCTCACCTGGTGCCGGCGCTATGGGAACGGGCGGGTGTTTTACACGGCTTTGGGGCATTTCGACGAGACATGGATGGATGCGCGCTTCCAACAGGTGCTGGAAGGAGCTCTGCTCTGGTTGACGGGGGAAGTGGATGCCGACGCCACGCCGCGGGTTCCCGTGACGCCGGTTGTTCCGGATGGGGGCATCGGCAGTGTGATGGGCGCGGCGGCGCAACACGCCCCGGGTTCGGTGATCGCCATATACGGGCAGGGGCTGACCCATGGAGGCACGGAACAGGCCTCGCGCACCCCACTGCCGGACCGTTTATCGGGCACTGCGGTATTGGTCAACGGCAGGCAGGCGCCGCTTTACTTTGCCTCGCCGGGACAGGTGAATGCGCAATTGCCTTTTGACCTCGTGCCCGGCTCCGAGGCAGAGGTGAAGGTTCGTAGCATCAACCGCGACGGGAACGGGATGCGGTTGCGTATTGCCGAGACTGCCCCGGTACTGATCGCGGGAGCGCGGGTGGGGAATGCGCTGGTGCTCTATGCGGCGGGACTGGGAGCGGTGGAGGGAGGCTTTGTAGCGGGAGAGGCGGCGGCGGTGAATACGGCCATCGGCACCGTGGCAAGGCCGGAAGTGCGAGTGAACGAAGCGATCGCGAGTGTCACCTACTCCGGATTGGCCCCGCTGCTGGTGGGGGTATATCAGGTGAACGCGACGCTCCCGGCTGGTGCTGGGGGACCTTTGGATGTCAGGCTGCGCGCGGGCGATGCCGAATCGAACGTCATCCGAGTCCCTTAATTCACGCTTTTGTCCGTTCATCCGATGAGGGGACTAAGAGCGCGTTCTTTCCCATGATCAAGCAATGGATGAAGCGTATCAGCGTGCCTGCACCGCGAACTCTTTCCGGCTCCATGCGGAAGATGGAGACGCTGGAGACACTGTATGTGAGTGCCATCGACGGTTACGCGGCGGCTGTGGAGAGTGTATCGGAGGCGGCAAGCCAATCGCCGCGAGGCGCACGCGACGAGTTTCGCAGCAGTCTGAAGCAGATCCGCGGCGCCATTCGGTCGGCCGCGGATGAGGCTACCCTTGCCGAGTGCAAACGGCAATTCGATGCCGAGGTGCGGCGCTTCGGCCGCCTGGTGGAAGAGCACGCGCAGGGGCAGGAGCGCGACACCAAAGAGATCCTGGCGATCGTGGCCACGATGGTGGATTCCGCCGGCAGCCGCGAGAAGCAGCACAATGCCCGGTTCAAGGCAGTCGCGCGCAAGCTGCGGCAGCTCACGGCAAGCACGGATTTGGCCGAGATGAAGCAGCGCCTCACCGAGGAAGTGGGGCAACTGGACAAGTGCGTCGAAGAGATGGCGCGGGACACGCAGACCTCGCTCGACCGCGTACGGGCTGGGCTGGGGGAGTTGCGGGATGCGCGGCGCAGTCAACCCTGGATCGAGGAGACAGTCGATCCGGTTACGAAACTCTCCGGCCGGCCGGTAGCACTGGAATTGCTGATGAACCGGCTGCGGAAGGATCGTCACTTCTGCATGGTGCTGTTCTCCGTGGAAGGCTATGCCGGACTGAGCACACGGCGGAACCGGGCCACGATGGACACACTGCTGGCTGAGTTCGCGGATCGATTGCGCACGCTATTGCCGGAAGCCCTCGTGCTTTGCCGCTGGAACGAGGCCGAAGCGCTGGCGGTGCTTGAGGGAAATCTGCCGGCCGTGGCCGGGCGCGCCCTCGAATTGGAGCGGCGGTTGAGCGGCAGTTACGCGCTCGGCGGGGAAAACGGGGAACGCCTTCCCATCAGTTGTGTGTGCAGCGTACTGCAGCCGTTGCTGGGCGAGTCGGGGGAGCAGTTGCTGGAGCGCCTGCGGGCAGGCCGCCGCCGTGAGCCGGCCTTGCTCGAGAGGTAAGGCTGCGCGCTATCCTGACTGCATGCGCAGCCGGTGTGTCTCGCTTCTCTTCGCGATCAGCGTAGTCTGGGGACAAAGCACAGCCCCATTCGCCTTCTGGCCGGGGGCGACTTACGATCCTTCGGTTCCCGATTTTCGGAGAGTGCTCGGATACGGGCCCGGCGAGCGAGTGAGCTCGCACGCCAATCTCATGCGCTACATGGAAGCGCTGGCCGCGGCGGCGCCGGCGCGCATGAAGATCTTCGAATACGCCAAGTCCTGGGAAGGCCGCAAGCTGATCTATGCGGCCATCGGGTCGGAGGCCAATCTCAAGCGGCTGCCGGAAATCCAGGCGGCGATGAGAAAGATCGCCGATCCGCGCAAGACACCGGAGGCGGAAGCGAAGAAGCTGATGGCTTCGCTGCCGGCAGTGGTGTGGCTCGGCTATGGCGTTCATGGGAACGAGATCTCCTCGCCCGATGCGGCGCTGCTCACGGCGTATCACCTGCTGGCGGCCCGCAATGACCGCATGGTGCAGGAGATCCTCTCGAATACATTGGTGCTGATCGATCCGACGCAGAACCCGGATGGGCGCGACCGCTTTGTGCACAACTTCGAAATCGCCGAGGGCCTGGAGCCGGATGCCAGTCCGGCGGCCGCCGAGCACAATGAGCCGTGGCCGGGCGGGCGCACCAACCACTATTACTTCGATATGAACCGCGATTGGTTCGCGTTGACGCAGCCGGAAACGCGGGGGCGTGTGAAGTCGCTGCTCGATTGGTATCCGGTGGTGTTTGTGGACCTTCACGAGATGGGCTCGGATTCGACGTATTACTTCGCACCGGAAGCCGATCCCTTCAATCCGCATCTGGCGAAGGACATCATGGAGAGCCTCCAGTGGATTGGAAAGAACAACGCGAAGTGGTTCGACCATTTCGGATTCAGCTACTTCACGCGCGAGGTGTACGACAACTTCTATCCGGGTTACGGGGCCAGTTGGCCGTGCTATTACGGCGGCGTGGCGATGACCTATGAGCAGGCATCGGCGCGCGGGCTTGTGATGCGCAAGAGCGATGAGACGGTGTTCACGTTCCGCGATACGGTGCGGCAGCATTTCGTGGCTTCGCTGTCGACGCTCGAAACCAGCGCGAAGTACCGGCAGCAGTTGCTCGATAAGTTCTACCGGTTTCGCCGTGACGTGACCGAGGAAGGGGCCAAGGAGCCGGTCAAGGAATACATCTTCCCGCGCACGGGCAATGTGACCGGAGTGGACAAGCTGGCCTCGAACCTGGTGGCGCAGGGTGTGGAGGTGAAGCGTGCCACGGCGGCGTTCCAGGTGGACGGCAAAGCGGTGCCAGCGGGGAGTTACGTGGTGTCGCTGGCGCAGCCTTCCAAGCGGCTGATTCGCGTGCTGCTGGACAAGCAGGTGCCACTCGAGGAGAAGTTCGTGAAGGAGCAGGAGCGGCGCAGGGCGCGCAAGCTGCCGGATGAGATCTACGATGTGACCGGCTGGTCGCTGCCGTTGCTGTATGGCGTAGAGATGCTGTCGTCTTCGAAGGCGACACAAGGGCCGTTTGAAGCGGTGCAGGCGGACGTGCTGCCGAAGGGGAAGGTGAACGGTGGAAATGCCGCGGTTGCCTACCTGGTTCCGTGGGGGACATCGGGCGCGGGACGGCTGCTGGTGGCGGCGCTGCGGCAGGGATTCCGGGCGTGGAGTTCGGACAAGGCGTTCACGCAGAATGGATCGAAGTATCCGGCCGGAACGCTAATTTTCAAAGTGAAAGAGAATCCGGCCGGGCTTGGAGCGGCGATGGCGAAGCTGGCCGCGGAACACGGCGTCGAAGTGACGGGTACGGATACGGGCTGGGTGGATGACGGAGTGAACTTCGGCAGCCGGCATGTGTTCCCGGTAAAACAGCCGCGGGTGGCGCTGGCGTGGGATCGTCCCACCACGGCAGGCTCGGCGGGGCAAACCCGGTTTGCGCTGGAACGCCAGTTCGGACTTCCGATAACGCCGATCCGCGTGCAGCAACTGGCGGGCGAAGAGTTGCGCCGCTTCCAGGTGCTGATTCTTCCCGAGGGCAGCGGCTACAGTTCCGCGTTGAGTGCGGGATCGCGGCAGATCAAGGAGTGGGTAGCATCGGGCGGCACGCTGATTGCGTTAGGCAGCGCTGTTTCGTTCCTGGCCGATCCGAAGATCGGACTGCTGGCGGTGAGTCAGGAGAACCGCGCCAAAGCCGGCGAGGCGGAAAAGAAGA
Source organism: uncultured Acidobacteriota bacterium (assembly GCA_937952345.1). GTDB lineage: Bacteria > Acidobacteriota > Terriglobia > Bryobacterales > Bryobacteraceae > CADEFT01. Next base: position 2,427 of record CALFYN010000968.1, on the reverse strand, counting down.
GCGACGACGGGCGAGTTACGGGCAAGCTGTTAACGAAAGCGGAAGAGTACGACAAAGCGATTCAGGCGGAAAAGGAACTACCCGATCCGGTGGCGGGAGTGCTGGGGAAGGCGAAGGTGGATCACGAGCATTGGATGGGCGCGGGTGCTCCGTAGTTCGTTTATGCGATGGTGAACGACCGCGAGATCTTCACTCCGGTCAACCTGGATAAGGGGATCAATGCGGCGGTGTATGTGGGTCCGGAGGATGTGGTGGCCTCGGGGTACATGTGGGAAGAGAATCGCAAGCAGATCGCTTATAAACCGCTGGTGATCGTACAGAAGGAAGGGCGCGGGAACGTGATTGGGTTTACCTCTGATCCGAATTACAGGGCGTTCATGGATGGGATGAACGTGCTGTTTTTGAATGCGGTGCTACGCGGTCCGGCGAGAGTGCGGTAGAGAGATGACGGCCATCTACCGCCAAGGATCGATGACACGGACGCCCAGATGTTGGAAGTGGTTCACGTTGCGCGTCGCCACAGCAAAGCCGTGCGCGGCGGCGCAGGCGGCGATGTAAGCGTCCGGCGCCAAGGCTCGTTTTCCGTTCTTCTCGCACTCCGCTGCAATCTGAGCCAGCTTATCCGCGGCAGCAGAATCGAACTCGAGGGTGCGGTCTTCGAACAACTCGAGCACGCGTTCGATTTGTGCCGCGAGTGCGTTCTTGCGCTTGCCGTTTGGAAGTCTCAGCACGCCGAACCGGAGCTCAGCCCGGTTCACGGCAGTGATGTACAGTGTCTCAGCGCTTTGGTTATCCAACCATTCCACTACCTTCTGGGCCGGCATTTTCCGCAGCGGCTCGGAAAGGACATTCGTGTCGAGGACGATCACGTGAAATCCGCTCCATGGATTTCGGTCTGGTGGCGCGAGATCTTGAGTTCATCGATACCGCCGACTTCACGACCGATACGGCGGATCTCGGAACCAATCTTGAGGCGTTTCGGGGGGCGGACGGTCTCTTCGAGAATTACCCGGATTTCCGCTTCCGTGGAGCGTCCGTGCCGGGCAGCGCGGGTGCGCAGAGCCCGGTGGACCTCCTCGGAGAGGTTGCGGACGGTCAGATTGGGCATGCAGTCACCTTCGTCCTATTGTAATCAGTGCTAGCAATTGCATCAAGATGCTATCGGGTGCGCGGGTAGTGCGGAAGCAGTATAGCCGTGGTGTTATTTCACGCAGCGGAAGCCGAGCCAGGGAGTTTTGAGCTTGGCGGGAACGGTATTGAACTCGAAGGCGGATGCGCCACGGATATCGAAGTCCGCGCCGCCGCCGCGCATGGTGGTCCAGGGTTCTTCGATGGTGGCTTTGAATGGGGCGAAGGCTTTGACGATTTCGGGAGTGGGCTTACGGGGATCTTCCACCCATTCCCAGGCGTTGCCGGCGAGGTGGAGCACACCTTCGGGGGTGGCGCCTTCGGGCATGGATTCGACGGGCTGGAGCGAATCGGGTTTGACGTTGGGGTTGCCTTTGACGTTGGCTTTGGTGCCGTCGGGTTCGTGGCCCCAGGGATAGAGGCGTCCGTCTTTCCCACGCGCTGCTTTCTCCCACTCATCGGCGGTGGGGAGGCGTTTGCCAGCCCAACTGCAATACTCAACGGCCTCCGCGAAGCTGACTTCGGTGACGGGAAAATCGGCGGGCTGACTCTTGGCGTTGCGGCCCATGGCCAAGCTGAATTTGTTCCACATGGCCACGCTGACTTCGTTCTTGTCGATGTAGAAGGCGGGGAGCTTCTTGACCGTGTTCTCACGGCCGGAAATAAAGGCGCCTTCGGGAATGAGGATCATTTCGCCGTACTGATCCTGCAGGCGAGGTGGCGGGCCCGCTGGTGGAGTCGGTGTGGGGTCGGGGCCTTTCTTGGAAACAGGATCGCCTTTCCCGCCGAGGTAGATCACGATCAGGACAATGGTGATGCCAACGGCGGCGACAGCGGCGGCAATCGGAAGAAGGGGAAGTTTCTTTTCCGGAGCCGGCGGTGCAGGCTGCTGATTCGCCGCTGCGGCGGCAGATGCGGCAGCACCGCCCTGCAATCTGGCAAGAATGGCTTCCAGATCGGCGATGACGGCCTCAAAATTGGGCGGTCTCTCCTCGACTTTCTTGGCGGCGCAACGCTCGACCAGGCTGATTAATTCAGCGGGCGCGCCGGATTGCTGCAGCGGCTCCATGTTGAGCTGCTGGTGGAGGATAAGGTAGAAGAGGCTCTCGACGGTCTCGCCGGTTACCGGCTTCAAGCCGGTGAGCATTTCGTAGAGAACGATGCCGAAGGCGTAAACGTCGGCGGCCGGGGTGACGGGCTTCCCCATCACCTGCTCGGGCGCCATGTAATAAGGCGTGCCGATAGCGAAGCCTTCGCGGGTGAGATTGAAGTTCTGCGCTTTGGCGATGCCGAAGTCCA